>JAFUVC010000102.1 GCA_017483785.1 Prevotella sp. | reverse complement strand
CGTAGAGGCTCAGCACGGCCGGAGCACCCCAGATGCAGATGTTAAAATAGGTGTGGACAAGTTCGGTGACGCCCGCCGAAGGCTCCATCAGCCACAGCGAGAGCCACTTCAGCGGCCACTGCAACACCAGAAACGCCAGCGCAATCAGGAGCGCCATCGTCAGGTTGTTTTTCAGGATGGAGGTCAGCGACGACTTTCGCGTGCTGAGAAACACGCCGTAGGCCTGCGCCGTCATGCCGCTCGTGCCCATGCGCAGGAAGCCCATGAGCCAGTAAATCACGTTAAAAATCATTGAGCCTACGGCAATGGCTCCGATGAGCGTCTCGTTGCCGACGTGGCCCACGATGGCCAAATCCACCAGTCCGAGCAGCGGAACGGTGATGTTCGTCACGATGGACGGAACGGCCAGATGCAGTATTTCCTTGTCGCGAATGTTCATATCTGTTTGCAAAGTTACGATTTAATCGTCAAAAAACAAAAGTTTCTACGGGAAAAATCGCTTACGAGAGCAGCGACGTGTCGCCCGTGTAGAGTTGCTAATATTTTCCTTTCAGCAGCAGGAGTTCATCGTGCGAGCCGTGCTCGATGATGCGGCCGTGGTCGAGAACGATGATTTGGTCGGCATTGCGCACGGTGGAGAGCCGATGGGCGATGACAAACGTGGTTTTTCCGCGCATAATCGAGTCCATGCCGCGCTGCACGAGTTGCTCGGTGTGGGTGTCGATGCTCGAAGTGGCCTCGTCGAGGATGAGCACGGGCGGATTGGCCACGGCAGCGCGCGCAATGGCCAGAAGTTGGCGCTCGCCCTGCGAGAGATTGCCGCCGTCGCCGCTGAGCATGGTGTCGTAGCCTTGCGAAAGACGACGGATGAAGTCGTCGGCACCCACGCGGCGGGCTGCCTCGCGACATTCCTCGTCGGTGGCGTCGAGTCGGCCGTAGCGGATGTTGTCGAGCACCGAGGCCGTGAACAAATGCGTCTCCTGAAGCACGATGCTCATGGAATGGCGCAGCGATTCCTTCGTGATTTCGTTGATGGGAATGCCGTCGTAGAGGATTTTGCCCTGTTTCACGTCGTAGAAACGGCTGATGAGGTTGATAATCGTGGTTTTTCCGGCTCCCGTTCCGCCCACGAACGCGATTTTCTGGCCGGGCGAGGTGTTGATATTCACGTCGAAAAGCACTTGTTTCTCGGCGGTGTAGCCGAAATCTACATGCTGGAAATCGACGTCGCCCTGTATGGGGTGCCGATTCGCGCTCTCCTTCATCACCCAACACCCATCCTTCAACACCCAATTTCCTTCATCCTCCTCGGGCTCGGCATCGAGCAGTTTGAAGACGCGCTCCGCGCCCACCGACGCGTTCAGCACCGAGTTGATTTGCTGCGAAACGTGGCTGATGGGCTGCGTGAAACTCTTGTTGAGTTGCAGGAAGGCGACGATGGTGCCGAGGCTGATTGAGAATTGGAAATCGACCGCGGAGAACTGGCTGAGGGCGATGGTTGCGCCGACGATGGCGATGAGCACATAGCCCAGATTGCCGAGATTGCCGTTTACCGGCATCACGATGCTGGCGATTTTATTCGCATTGCAGGCCGAGGAGCGCAGTTGCTCGTTGATGTTCTCGAAGTCGCGAATGGCCTGCGCCTCGTGACAAAACGTCTTGACCACTTTCTGGCCCGTCATCATCTCCTCGATGAAGCCGTTGACCTTGGCGAGCGACTCCTGCTGCGTGCGGAAATAGCCGCGCGACCATTTTCCCAGTCGCGTCGTGGAAATCGCCATCAACACGGCAATGACGATGCTGACGAGCGTGAGCGGAACGCTCAAGACGACCATCGACGTGAACGTGACGACGATGGTGATGAACGAGTTGAAAACCTGCGCCATGCTTGTTGAAATGACCTGCCGGAGCGAATCGACGTCGTTGGTGTAGGTTGACATCATTTCGCCGTGGGAATGGGTGTCGAAATAACTCAGCGGCAGGCGTTCCATGTGTTCGAAAAGTTGCTTGCGCAGGCGGAGTTGCGTGCCCTGCGAAACGTAAATCATCAGGCGGTTGTAGGTGTAGGAGCAGACCACGCCCAGCAGCAGCACGAGGCCGAGGCGGAACAGCGCCTGCCAGAGCGAGGCGTAGTCGGGGTTGGCGGCCTGCGTGAGCGGCACGATGTAGTCGTCGATGAGCGTGCGGGTGAAAAGCGTCGAGGCGAGCGAGGTCACCGACGACACGGCGATGCACACCAACACCGTGAAAACCAGCCACTTATAATGTTTCATCACCAGCCGGAACAGGCGCAGGAGCGTCGATTTTTTCGTCGCGTCGAGCGTGGCCGAGAGGTTTTGGCCGTTGCGCGGTCCGTTATTGCGGTTGAAATTGGGTTGTCGCATAGTCGTTATGAATCTATTTTGTCAAAATCGCCCGTTCCGTGGCTCTGAATTTCGTTGATTTCGCGGTAGAACTGGTTGGTTTCCAGCAGATTCTCGTGGGTGTCGAAGCCCGTCACCATACCGCCTTCCATGACGAGGATGCGATGGCAGTGGCGCACGGTGGAAATGCGCTGCGCGATGACGATTTTCGTCATTTCGGGCAGTTGTTCGCGGAAGGCTTTCTGGATTCTTGCGTCGGTGGCGGTGTCGCAGGCCGACGTGGAGTCGTCGAGAATCAGGATTTTCGGCCTCCGCAGCAATGCACGGGCAATGCAAAGTCGCTGTTTCTGGCCGCCCGACACGTTTGTACCGCCCTGCTCGATGCGCGTTTCATACTGATTGGGCATTTCCATCACGAAATCGTCGGCCTGAGCCATTCGGCACGCCTCGCGACACTCTTCAAGCGTGGCATTTTCGCGCCCCCAGCGCAGGTTGTCGAGAATCGTGCCCGTGAAAAGCGTGTTTTGCTGCAACACAACCGCCACCTCGCTCCGCAGGGCCGTCAGGTCGTAGTCCTTCACGTCGCAACCGCCCACGAAAACACTGCCCCGGCTGACGTCGTAGAGTCGGCTGATGAGGCTTACGAGCGTGGATTTTCCCGAGCCCGTGCCACCGATTACGCCGATGGTCTCGCCCGACGCAATGCTGAACGTCACGTTGTAGAGCGCGCTCCGCTTTGAAACATCCTTCGCAGCGGGCTTTTGCTCCTCGGAACGATAGTCGAAGCGCACGTTCTGGAACGCCACGCTGCCGTCGGCCACCTGCCTGACGGCATTCTCGGGCGAGGCGATGTCTGTCTGCTCCGAAATCACCTCCGTGACGCGCTTGGCCGAGGCCGCGCTCTGCGTGAGCATCACGAAAATCATCGAGAGCATCATCAGTGCCTGCAAAATTGACATCACATAGGTGAAAAGCGACGTGAGTTCGCCGGTGGTCAGCGTGCCGCCGACAATGAAATGGGCTCCCCACCACGACAGCGCAATCATGCAACCATAGACCACGAGGTTCATCACGGGATGGTTCAGCGCCATCAGGCTTTCTGCCCGAACATACAGTTGATAAAGGGCCTCGGCAGCGCGGGCGAACTTCTCGTTTTCGTATTTTTCGCGCACAAACGCCTTCACCACGCGAATGGCCGACACGTTTTCGCCAACGCTCTGGTTCAGCGCGTCGTATTTCTCGAAAACCTGCTGAAACAGCCGCGAAACGCGCGAAATAATCAGCCAGAGCGACGCGCCGAGCACCACCATCGCCACAATGAAAATCAGGCTCAGGCGCGCATCAATCATCAGGCACATCACCACCGAGAGCAACAGCCGAAACGGCGCCCTCACCGTGACGCGCAAAATCTGCTGCAACGCCTGCTGAAGGTTCTGAACGTCGGTGGTCATGCGCGTGACGAGGCCCGCCGTGGAAAACTTGTCGATGCTGGAGAACGAAAACGTCTGGATGTTGCGATACATGGCCGAGCGCAAATTGGCCGCAAAGCCCGTCGATGCCGTGGCCGAGAACCGTCCGGCCAGAATGCCGAAAAGCAGGCTCAGCAGGGCCATTCCCACCATCTGCGCCCCGTAGCGATAGACCGCTTCCAGATTGCCGGCGTTGATGCCTTCGTCGATGAGCCGCGCCGTCACCCACGGGATGAGCACGTCCATCACCACTTCCAGTGCCGTGAACACGGGCGTAAGCAGTGCCGCCCACTTGTATTGTCCGATTTGTCGGTATAAAATTCGTATCATTTTCAGAAATTTCATGGCAAAAATATAAAAAAAAATTGACATAACTTGCGTAATCGGACAAATCTTTGTAACTTTGTGTGCAAAACCTAATAATTACAGACATGGAAACACCAATTAACAAAGAAATTGTTGACAAAATCATCACTCAACTCGGCATTCAGGACTACTCTTACGCCACCATTCGCGAAGTAAAGCAAGTTGCAGCCACTGCCGAGGAACTTTCGGGCGTGGAATACATCAAACTGGAGATGGGAATTCCCGGACTGCCCGCCGCACAGCGTGGCGTGGAGGCGCAAATCAAGGCCCTCAGGAGCGGCGTCGCCTCGCAGTATCCCGACATTCAGGGCAATCCAGAGTTGAAGAAACAGGCCTCGCGCTTTGTGAAGGCGTTCATCGGCGTGGATGTGGCGGCCGAAGGATGCATTCCCGTCGTGGGCTCGATGCAGGGAGCCTTCGCCTCGTTCCTCATTTGCTCGCAGGCCGACAAGAAAAAAGACACCGTGCTCTTCATCGACCCGGGCTTCCCCGTGCAGAAGATGCAGTTGAAAATTCAGGGTGTGAAATACGAGACTTTCGACGTTTACGAGTATCGGGGCGACTTGCTCCGCGAAAAAGTTGAAAGTTATCTGAAAAAAGGAAATATCTGCGCCGTCATCTACTCCAATCCGAACAATCCGTCGTGGGTCTGCCTGACCGAGCAGGAACTCCAGACCATCGGCGAACTGGCCACGCAGTACGACACCATCGTCCTTGAAGACCTGGCCTATTTCGCCATGGATTTCCGGCAAGACCTCAGCGTGCCGTTCCAGCCGCCCTATCAGCCGACGGTGGCGCGCTACACCGACAACTACATGTTGCTCATTTCCGGCTCGAAAGCCTTCAGCTACGCGGGCGAGCGCATTGCCGTGGTCTGCATTTCCGACACGCTTTACCACCGCCACTACCCCGACTTGGGGGCGCGCTACAACGGACTTCCGTTCGGAGCCGTTTTCTCCACGCGACTGCTCTACGCGCTGTCGTCAGGCACCAGCCACAGCGCACAACTCGCACTGGCCGAACTGTTTCGTGCAGCATGCGACGGCGAATACAACTTCCGCGACGACATCCGCGTCTATGGCGAGCGAGCCCGTCGCATGAAGGAAATTTTCCTGCGCCACGGCTTCCACATTGTCTATGACAAAGACCTCGGCCAGCCCGTTGCCGACGGATTCTACTTCACCATCGGCTATCCGGGCATGACAAGCGGCGAACTGGCCCGCGAACTGCTCTACTACGGCGTTTCGGCCATCTGCCTCAACACCACCGGCAGCCACCAGCAGGGACTACGCATCTGCACGTCGTTCGTCCGCGACCATCAATACGCGCAACTCGACGAGCGCATGAAGATTTTCGCGGAAAACAATCCGGTTTAATTCGGGATTTTACTTCTCGACCAAGATTCGGGCATCGACCGCCACCACGTCGTTTTCATCGGCCAGCAGCGGATTGATGTCCATTTCCTTGATTTCCGTGGCGAAGCGCAGCAGCGTCGATAGCCGCACGATGATTTCGGCGTATTTCGGGATGTTGACACCCTGCTGGCCGCGCGTGCCTTCCAGAATCTTGTAGCCCCGCAGCGTGCAAATCATGCTCTCGACTTCGGGATGGGTCAGCGGCGCAAGACCGCTCGACACGTCTTTGAGCACCTCGACGAAAATGCCGCCGAGGCCGCAGAGCACCACATGGCCGAAGCGCGGCTCGTATTTCGCGCCGATGAACAGTTCCGTGCCTTTAATCATCTTCTGAACCATCACGGCCGTGGCATCGGGAATCTGCATCATGCGGTCGAACTCGGCTGCGAGCACCTCCCGACTGCGGATATTGAGCGCCACGCCGCCGACGTCGCTCTTGTGAACGGGCCCGACGACCTTCGCCACGACGGGATAGCCGCATTTCTCGGCGAAATCGAGCACGTCGGCCTTTTTCTCACTGACGAACTCCGGCACCGTCGGGATTCCGGCACTCTCCAGAAGCTGATGCACGAGTTCGGGCGCAATGTAGCCGTTTTCGCCGATGCCGTCGATGATTTTTCGGATGCGCGCCACATCCACGCCGTCCATCTGAATCTGCTGGTCGGCAGGTTCGGGCGTGTGCATCATCTGCGTCAAGGCGGTGGCCAGCGTCACTTCGTCGGAGAAATTGACGTGACCCCGACGCAGAAACTCCTGCACCTCGGGTCCGGCCGTGTTCACGCTCGGCAGAATCGGGAAAATGGGCTTTTTGCACTCCAAAATCTTCTTGTGCAGCACGTCGTAGGCCGAATAGAGTTCCACGAGGCCGGGCGTGCCGAAAATGACCATAATGGCATCGATTTCCGGACATTTTTTCTCGCAAAAATCGATGGCGAGGCCCAAATGCTCGGGCGTTCCCGTGGCGAGAATGTCTATGGGATTGGCCACGCTCGACCCCGGAAACAACTGCGCCTTCAATTCGTCGGTCGTGTCATTCGGCAGCGCTGGAACGGCCATTCCGCCCTTCGAAAGCGCGTCGGTGAGCATCACGCCCGGGCCTCCGGCGTGGGTGACGATGGCGAAATTCTTGCCCGTGAAGCGCGGAAGGGTGAAAATGCAGCCCACGGTGGTGAGTTCCTCGCGCGAGAAACAGCGCACGATGCCTGCCTTTCGGAAAAGCACCTCGACGGCCGAATCGCTCGACGCGATGGCTCCCGTGTGGCTCGACGCGGCGCGGCTTCCGCTCTCGCTCGAACCGGCCTTGATGGCGGCGATGCGACAGCCCTTGCGAATGAGCGAAGTGGCGTGGAGAAGCAGTTTGTCGGGGTCGGAAATGTTCTCGATATAGAGCAGTTTCACGAGCGAGTCGCGCTCAGGGTCGAAATGCTCGTCCATATATTCCAAAACGGTCTCGATGCCGATTTGCTTGCCGTTGCCTATCGACCACACCGAATTGAACGGCAGGCCTTTCGTGACGGCACTTTCGAGGATGAAAACCGCCGTGGCACCCGAACCACTGATGAAATCGACGCCTTTCGGATTGAGCGACGGAATGGGCTTGGTGAACACGGAGTGATGCCAGCGATTGAGCAGTCCGATGCAGTTCGGGCCGATGAGCGCACAGCCGTATTGCTCGCAAAGGTCGAGAATCTGCTGTTCGAGCAGGGCTCCCTCGTGCGTTTCCTCGCCGAATCCTGCCGAAATGATGATGAACGCACGCACGTTTTTCTCTTTCGCCAGAAATTCCACGTATTGCGGACAGAATTTCGCCGCCACGACGAGAATGGCCAAGTCGGTGGGCGGCAGTTCCTTCGCGTCGTGAAACACTTTGATGCCCTGCACCTCGTCTTCCTTCGGGTTGATGATGCGGAGCGTGCCTTCGTAGCCGCCGCTCAGCAGGTTGCGCACGACGGCTCCTCCCGGTTTGTGAACATTGTTCGAGCCTCCGACAACAACGATGCTCTCGGGGTGTAGCAATTGCTGGTTAATCATAATCGTTTGGGGTTTCTATTTGACGAATTTGACTTGATTGCGCAGCCCATTCGGCTCCACGACGAGAATGACGTATGTGCCGCGCAGATAGTCGGACACGGAATAGGTCGTCGTCAGCGGTGTCTGATCCATCAGTGCGCCGCTGCTGCTATAGACAAACAGCCGCCCGGGACGCGAAAGGCTCAGCGTGTCGCCGCTCCATTTGGCGAAAGGCTGCTGCTCGGCCTCCACTTTCGCAGAGCCGTCGACGATTTTCATCGGAATGTCCATCGCAAAGCCTTTCGTCAACTCTCCGCAAGGCTGCGGAGCGTCGGCCCAAGCGTCGGAATAGCAGATGCGCAGGCGCGAATCGCCCAATGTGGCCGTCGCCGGAACGCGAATCGTGTAGGTGCGGTTCAAAAGAGCCTTGTTTTCGGCCTCTTTATTGCCGTATTCGGCCACTTTTTCGTTGGCCGTCGTGTCGAAAATGCTGTCGCACGACCAGTCGGCGAAAATGCCGACGCGACACCAGCGCAAATCGTCGTCGTTCTGCGTGGCGACGGTCTGAAGCCGGAAAGTCTTGCCGCGCTCCACGACGATGGGCGTGTTCACCACCACATAGCCCGTCAGACTGGGCGAAGTGGCCGTGTATTCAAGGTTTTGCTGGCAGCCCGTCGTGGTCACGCTCGTCAGCCACCGCTTTTCAATGGCGATGTCGCGCTTATTTTCTTCGAGCATCACCTCGCAATAGTCAAAAACGTCGATGACAGGCTCGGGCGCGTCGTTGAGCACGCTTTCGAGGTAGTTCACCAACTTCGAAGCCGGCGACATATACGTGAGAACGCCCGATTTGAACTCCCTGACGGCCGCGTTCAACTTCGTCAGGGCCGCATTGTCGCCATTTTCCTTGTATTCCTCGCGCAGGATGCGAATTTTCTCGGCCTGCTCCACGCCCTCGATGAAACGCTCCCAGCGCACACTGCTGCGCGGTCCGGGACAGACGACGTAGGTGTCGCCGGGCGAGAACAGGCGGAAACGGCTGTCGGTCAGCGGATTGTCGGGCCAGTTCAGCCACGACCAGTGCAGATAGCCGTCGAAATCGTTGGCAATGCCGAAAATCGGCAGATAGGCGGCCTCGGCAGGCTGACTGTTCGTGAAAATATTGGGTTGCTTTTCGGTGCAACAGGTGTAAAACGTTGAATACCAGCCTTTTGCGCGACGCGTCCTCAACTCGGAAGCCGAGAACGACTGCCCGAAAGCGATGCAATAGTCGGCGAGTTTGCCTGTCAGTTCACTGTGGTAGTTTCCGGCCAATGCCATCTTCATATCAGGCACGGTTTCCTGCACAATGGCGTATGCCTCGAGCATATTTTCGAGGCCGCGCTCGTCCATTGCAATCAGCGTTTTCTCGAACCATCCTTTTTCCTTCAGATGGTCGGCAAACGATGTGAGAAAAGCCTGCCAAAGTGCTTTGTATTCGGCGGAGGAAGTCGTCGTTTTCAGGTCGACATCCTTGCCCTGCGCCTCGTCGAAATAGCGGAAAGACATATCCCACGGAATCATCGAATAGCAGTCGATTTGCTTCGAAATGCCGCACGAGGCCATAAATTCCACCCATCGGTCGAAAATCGTGTAGTCGTAGGCCCACGAGCCGTCGCGTTTCTTCGTGGTCTGCACCATCGGCGAGAACTTGTCGTGGCTCTGGTCGCCCCACGGCTCGTAGAACAAAATGGCCGAAACGACGCTCTGTCCGGCGCGCGCGAGCAGTTCCATATAAGGCCGCAGCAACTCGAAATGGCGGTCGCTCCATCGTTCTACGCCCTCATAGCGCGACACGGAATAGGGCTGCTGCCAGAAATCGAGATGGAAAGCCTGATTTTCGGGTGTGGGAAGCGTGCGGTCTTGAATATTCACGCGCAGGTTCAACCGCTCCACAACTTCCTGATTTTCTGCATTTTGCACATCTAAAGTCAAGGTATATTCGCCCGCCTCAGCGTCGCGAGGCACTTCCAGCGTCACCCATACGGGGCGCGTCGTCATCGCCTCCACTGGCAAAGCGTTTTCCAAGTCGATAACGTCGGGAACCAGATAAGGCTTGAGGTTATCGGGATGCGCGCCACACGACCTGAAGCCGTCGGTCAGCACATAGCGCAGGAATCGCGCCGTGGCCTGCTGAGCGGGAATCGTCACGCTGCCCTTTTTCCATTCGGAAAGCCGCAGCGAGAGTTTTTCCGTGGCTATGGGCGAAAACAGCACGGCCTCCACGCCCACGCGCTCGCCGCGCCACGCATAGACCACCGTGTCGCTCTTCATTTTCAACTGCGGAACGGCCGTTTTCACGTAATGCACGTCGCGCGAAGCCCAACTCGCATAAAGCCGGTTCTCCAATTGTCCCCATTTCTCCGCGTCGGGTCGCACGCCGTCGTCGGCCTCCGTGTAGTCGGAAGCGGCTGATCTTTGCGCAAGACCAAAAACTGCGAAGAGAGAGAGGGTAATGACAGAAAAAAATCTTCTTTTCATCATAATTTTATCGTTTTTATGTGTTCAAAACCTATGAATTTCATGAATATTTTCGCAAAGATAAGGTTTTTTCCTGAAAATCCGTTAAAATCTGTTCAAGAAATAATTATATTTAACTTTTTGCCCAATTCAGTTTATTTTTGTACTTTTGCAAGCCATGACAACACTGAATCTTCCACCCTACGACGTGCGACTCGGCGGCACACGCCAGCAACCCACCATTTTCGACCCGCTGCGCCGCCGCTACGTGGCGCTGACGCCCGAAGAATGGGTGCGGCAGCACTTCGTGCACTTCCTGTTTGATCACAAGGGCTATCCGCAGGCGTTGCTCGCCAACGAGGTGAACCTGAAAATCGGGGGAAAGAAAATGCGGGCAGACACGGTGCTCTACGACACCGGCCTGCGACCGCGCATGATTGTCGAATACAAGGCACCGAGCATTGCCCTCACGCAGCGCGTTTTCGAGCAGATTTCGGCCTACAACCTGCTGCTCCACGTCGATTTCCTCGTGGTTTCAAATGGTTTGGAGCATTATTGCTGCCGAATGGACTACGAGCGCAACACCTACGAATTTCTTCCTGAAATTCCGTCGTACGACGCACTCAACGGCTGAAAATCACGGCTCATACAGGTGAAACATCCGCTCCATCATCTGCCATTTTTCGTCCGACGTGGCCGACGGGTCGCAACGCTGGAAGCACGCCATGTATTCCTCCCACTCCTGCTGTCGGGGCAGCGTGGCGAGTCGCGCCATGGCCGTGTCCCAGTCGAAGTCGAGCGGCGTCTCCACAATCATCACCAGTCGCGTACCTACTATATAAATGTCCATTTCGAGGATGCCCACCTCGCGGATTCCGGCCAGAATCTCGGGCCAGGCCTCGCCCTCGCTGTGGCGTTTCCGATACTCCGCAATCAGCGCAGGCTCGTCCTTCAGGTCCATCGTCTGCACGTAGCGTTTCACGGGGCCAGCGTACGTTTTCATCAAGTTTCCTTCTGTCATATTGTCGCAATTTTTAAGATTATTTCTGCAAAAATACAAAAATATTGAGTTTCGCAATGTTGAACATTTGATAAGAATATCATGTTACAAGATCAACCTTTTGTCGGAAAGCACGAAGTTTAAAGATTTCCTCGTTCTTTTCAATAAATGCTTTCCATAGACTTTCCAATTTCTCTGCGCTCTTTTCGTCCAACAACCTTCCAGAGTGCCCCCCAGTCCATTCAAATGTCGGAATCTCACTCATCAGTTCCATAGTCGTAAGAATTGGGCGATACTCCGGATGAATCATCACATCTGGCTCCAAATCCATATAATAGGTTTCCCGACCTCTACCAGACCAATCTTCACCTTTATAAGGATTTGAAGAAAAGAAACCACTCATACAGATGCCTGTTATACCATTACCGCAACGAACCATAAAGAAGCGATCGCCTGCCCGAGCTTTTTCATATTCCCATACACTCCAATTCATGTTGTTATAATAATCGGAAATTTCCTCCAGTTCTCTCTGAAAGTCATAGAACTTGTAGCTCGAAATAGCAGGATTCCAAAATAAAATAAAAGTCTTCATATTTATCTCGTTATTTAGTCATACATATTTCATTTGCAAAAATAAACAATATTATTATTTCTACCAAATCATTTTATTTGTTATATGCCTTTTTTTGATCATATCTATCTAAATTCGACGTTTACACAAATGGCATCGTCTTGGCGAATATCCATTGGCAGCGAGCTATCATTTCGCACAGTTTTTCGTGGTTCAGACCTTTATTCTTCAAAATCAATATGTTTAAATCTCGATGTGTCGACAACAAATAACAACAAATCAGACTTGCCCACATTTGTTATTTGAAACCATGCCTTTTGTGGAGCATCAAGATCTTTCTCTTCTCTGTTACATCTTGCTACGGCAGACTTGTATATTCTAAGTTCTTCTATGGTTTTGTAGTTATTCCATGAAGTTTTTTTCTTCACAACTCGCTCATATTGCCAATATTCAGATTCTATTGAGCATTTCCCTTTAAGGGTTGTAAAATAGATTTGATCATCTTCAACCTCTGTTACACCAGTATTACATCCTTTGGGGATACGCCACAATTGTAATGGTTTTATTCTATCATAACGACTAAACTTATTATTTCTGTTTCTATACTGATAGTGTCTTGTCTCTATAATCTCTCGAATGTAATACTTTTGATAATTACCTTTATCTATTACCTTTTCCTCAACATTTGCAAAAGAATAAATAAGATTCTCCTTTTTGCGCCAAATTGACGAGAGATCATAGGGATAGCCCATCCTTCGACCGCCTTTTATAGCATGGTCTTCAAAAAATCCATTATTTCTAATTATTCTGGCAAATAATTCGTTAAGTGTAAAACCTTGCTTAAGTCTAGGATGCCATATTCCATTCTCAAAGTCCCATTTTATATGATCATGTAGGAAGGAGCCATCATCTAATCTTATGTCTGTTACCTTATACCCTGATATGAAATAGCCTTCGTGGGTTTTACCTTCAACCCATTCTGATTGAAGTGCTTGAGTAAATAAATCCATAAGTGACAACTCAGAATTATCTGGTAATGAACAGAGTTTGTCCATCATCAGTTTCGCAATAAAACGAAGTTCTTTTTTGTTGAAAATCCACGGTTCCATTTACTGATCATTTTAAGATATTCGATTGTACTTACGTTTAAGCATCGTTACGTTTAATCTTAATCGTCAGCCAAATATATTGCTGAAATATTTTTGAAGGTTTCATTCACAAACGATTTTATGCCGCAGTACCAATATTATATAGGAATTCCGGAGCAAAATCCGCCCCGTTTTCCCATTCAATCGTATTAAATTTGATGGAGAAACGCTTGAAATACTCCAAATTTCTCAACGGAGCAAAAACCGAGCCATTCAAGGAATTACCCAAATCTACTATCCTCGTTTCGCCATTGTTGAATAGTAACTTTATTTTGTAACCATTCAAATACTCCGCTCCTATGACTTCTATAAACATAATCCTACTATTTTAAGGGTTCAATCTTTTCGAGAGGTTCTCCTTTTTGAGCCTTCTCACAAATTTGTGGCATAGCAATTCATTTTTATCTTTTAGTGTTCACAAAAATAACAATTATTTTCCATGCAGCCAAACGATTTCTTGTTTTTCTCGATTTGAAATCTGATTCAAACAAAAAAAATGCCAGCCTCAAGTCAACGGCCTATCCTTTAAATATTTGGCGAAATCTCACAAAAAACATATAGATTTCGCCGAAAATTTGCATAAATTTTGGCGAAATCGAAACTTTTTCGTAACTTTGCGCCAAAATTCAAGAATCATGGAGAAGAATATTATAGGTCGTAAGATTGAAATAGACCGTCTGAAAACGTATGTGAAAAGCAATCGCTCTGAGTTTGTTGCCATTTACGGCCGTCGCCGAATTGGAAAGACGTTTCTCGTCAGAGAACTATTTGAGGGGTATTTCACCTTTCGCATAACTGGCAAGGAGAATGCCAGCACAAAGGAGCAGTTGGAGAATTTCCGCTATGCGCTCGGAAACTATTCCGACAATACAGAGATGCCCAAAGACTGGGCACAAGCCTTCAGAATGCTTGCTGCCTATATTGAAAAAGAGGCGAATGACGAAGCGAAACTCATCTTCA
The DNA here is from genome assembly GCA_017483785.1 of Prevotella sp. Lineage (GTDB taxonomy): Bacteria > Bacteroidota > Bacteroidia > Bacteroidales > Bacteroidaceae > Prevotella. The sequence goes on along the minus strand of JAFUVC010000102.1, from coordinate 6,815 downwards.
TCGACGAATTGCCTTGGTTCGACACCTACGGAGCAAAATTCATCAGTGCGCTGGAACATTTCTGGAATGACTGGGCTTCCTATCGTCATGACATCAAACTCATTGTCTGCGGAAGTGCCACGACATGGATGCTCGACAATGTGGTAAACTCTCGGGGAGGCCTTCACAATCGCGCCACCCACACGATACTGCTTTCGCCTTTTACGCTGCAAGAAACTGAGCAGTATTTCAAGGCTCTCGGCTTTCCATACGAGCGGCAGGAACTGATTGAATGCTATATGGCCGTAGGGGGAGTGGCCTATTACCTGTCACTTTTCGAGCAGGATAAAAGTGTAGCGCAAAACATAGAATCGCTCTGTTTCACACGCGGAGGAGAATTGACCGATGAATTTCAGAAATTATTCAAATCGCTGTTTAAAAAAGCAGACCACCACCTCGCCGTCATTACTGCTCTCCACAAGAAAGGCATGGGTATGACAAGGCAGGAAATCATCGAAGTAACTGGACTTACAAACAACGGGAATCTGACCAAGTTACTGCGAGAATTGGAAGAATGCGCTTTCATCCGTGCATACACTCCTTTTAAGAAAAGCAAGAAAGATAAATTATATCAACTCATTGACCCTTTCACCCTTTTCTATCTGCGATTCATGAAAGAGAGCAATATTTTCTTGAAAGGCTACTGGCAGAAAATGCAGGCCACAAACAATTATGCATCATGGTGTGGATACGCCTTCGAAATTGTATGTCTGAATCATTTGGACCAAATTGTACGAGCCTTGGGAATCGACGGAACCATCAACACACCATGCTCATGGACTTACCTGCCACCAAAATCTATATCGGGAACGGAAGATGATGATTTAAAACATGGTGCACAGATTGATCTCCTCATAGACCGTTCAGACAAGAACATCACCATTTGTGAAATGAAATACAGCCAGAGAGAGTATGAAATCACCAAAAATTACGACACGCTCTTGAACCGTCGCATCCGAACCTTTAAGAAAATAACGAATACCAAAAAGTCAATTATTTCTACATTTATCACGCCAAATGGCCTTTTTGACAACATCTATTCGCGCCACATCCTACGACAAGTGACTGGCGAACAGCTATTCGAATAAAAAAGCCGCTGATTCTGCATCAACGGCCTTCTACTTATTTCCTCAGATAACTCCTCCACCCATACACCATGATGACGAGGAAGCAGACGAGCGGCAACACATAGGAGACGTTCACTGCGGGGTGGCCGAAAACCTGCTGCTGGTCGATGATCATGCCCTGAAGCGGCGGCATGAGCGCACCGCCGACGATGGCCATGACGAGGAAGGCCGCGCCGAGCGTGGTGTCCTGCGCATCGACGTTTTCGAGGGCGATGCCGTAAATCGTGGGAAACATCAGCGACATAAAGAAACTGATGCCCACAAGGCAATAGAGGCCGGCCATGCCCACGATGGTGATGGCTCCGAGCGAGCACAAGGCCGCGCCGACGGCGAACGCCGAGAGCAGCACGCGCGTGTTCACAAAGCGCATGAGGAACGTGGAAATGAAGCGGCTGCAGAGGAAGAGCGATATGGCCCCGATGTTGTACATCTGCGCCGTGGCCTTGTTGATGCCGAGGTTGTCGGCATACTGGATGATGAAGGTCCACGTCATGATTTGTGCGGCCACATAGAACATCTGCGTCACGACGCCCTCACGGTAAATGTGGTTGTGCCAGAGGTTCGAGAGCGTCTGGCGCGTCGAGTGGGTGTTGCCGAGGGCTTTTTGCTCCTCGCTCTGCGTCTGGGGCATCTTCGTCAGCGCGATAATCACGAAAATCGCCACGACGACGAGCCCGATGGCCACGTAGGGATTGCGGATGACGGCCAAGTCGTGCAGGCGAATCGAGGCTTTTTCGGCCTCAGAGAGTGTTCCGAAAATGATTTGTCCGGCAGCGTCGCGCCTGTCGCTGATGAGTTGCGGCAGCACGATGAGCGACGCCACGGCCATGCCCGACAGCGAGCCCATCGGGTTGAATGCCTGCGCGAGGTTCAGCCTTCGCGTGGAGGTTTCTTTCGAGCCGAGCGAGAGGATGAACGGGTTGGCCGTGGTTTCGAGGAAGGCCAGTCCGAACGTCAGTATGTAGAGCGAGAGGCAGAAAAACAGGAAACTCTGCTGCGCTGCCGCCGGAATGAAGAGAAAAGCGCCGATGGCATAGAGCGCCAGACCGAGCAGGATGCCCTTTTTGTAACTGTATTTCCGGATAAACAGCGCGGCCGGAATGGCCATCGTGGCGTAGCCGCCGTAGAAGGCGAACTGCACCATCGAGGCCTTGGCTGCCGAGAGTTCCATGACGGTCTGAAAGGCCGCCACCATCGGGTTGGTGATGTCGTTGGCGAATCCCCACAGCGCAAAGAGCGACGTGATGAGGACGAACGTCACGAGGTACCTCTTTTCAACTAATTTATGCTTTTCCATTGGAGTGATGTCGGGTGCTTACTTATAAATCGGTCCGAAATTCTCGCAGGCGCGATAGTCTGCGCCCTCCTTGTCCATGCCGAAGGCGTTCCACGCAGCCGGACGGAACACGTCGGCATCCTTGATGTTGTGCATGCAGACGGGGATTCGCAGAATCGAGCAGAGCGTCAGCACGTCGGCACCGATGTGGCCGTAGGCAATGGCGCCGTGGTTGGCTCCCCAGCAGTTCATGACCGAATAGACGTCCTTGAAACAGTCTTTCGCAGCGTCGAGGCGCGGCACGAACCACGTCGTGGGCCAGGTCTTGTCGGTTCTGCGGTTCAGGATGTCGTGGATTTCGGGGTCGAGGTCCACGCTCCAGCCCTCGGCGAGTTGCAGCACGGGCCCGAGCCCTTTCACGCGGTTCAGGCGCATCATCGTCATCGGCATACCGCCGCGTGTCAGGAAGTTCGACGAGAAACCGCCGCCACGGAAATAGTCGCGGTCGGCAGGATACCACGTCGTGGCCTTCAGACAAGCCTCCACGTCGTCCTGCGTCATGTCCCAATGGTGCTTCATCACGGGTTTTCCTTCCTTATCGCTCATCGCGCCCGTTGCGTCGAGCGTCGTGGCACCGCTGTTAATCAGGTGGATGAAGCCGCCGGAAGCCATGCCCTCGGGCTTCTTGCCCGTGACGCGCTCCACGGCCTCGGGACTCCAATAGGTGCGGATGTCGCTGAACATCACGCCGCGGTTCGTCAGCAAGTGGCCGAACAGCATCGAAACGCCGTTCAGGGAGTCGTTTTCGGTGGCGAGAACCTCGGCCTCGCGAATGCCGTTCCAGTCGAACGACGTACACATGAGCGACTCGGGGAAGTCGAAATTCGGCCAGTGGTCGGTCCACTGACGCTGCCCCTGAACACCGGCGAGCAGGGCGTTGTGGCCGAGCGCCTCTTCCTTGAAGCCCATTTCCTTCAATTTCGGGTTTCCGTGCATCAAATCGCGGATGATGAGCATATTTTTCACCGTGAAATCCCAGTCTTGGTCTTTCTCCTCGCGCGATTTGGCCTTGCCCTTCTCCTCGTTGTAGTCGCGGCCCTCGTTGGGCATACAATATTTCTTCGTCCACGCCATCGCCTTGTCGTATTCGTCTTTGTCGTAGATGCCGAGTTCCACGCGACGCAGAATTTCGACGAGGTCAGCATATTCCGTGCGCATTCCGAGATAGTCTTGGAAAAAATCGGCATCGACAATCGAACCGGCGATGCCCATACACGTGTTTCCGAGGCTCAGATACGACTTTCCGCGCATCACGGCCACCGCCTGAGCGGCACGGGCAAAGCGCAGAATCTTCGCGGCCACGTCGTCGGGAATCGAGTTGTCGTCGAGGTCTTGCACGTCGTGGCCGTAGATGCCGAATGCGGGCAAGCCTTTCTGGGCGTGGGCGGCGAGCACGGCAGCCAGATAGACGGCACCCGGACGCTCCGTTCCATTGAAGCCCCAGACGGCCTTCGGATAGTGCGGATTCATGTCCATCGTTTCCGAGCCGTAGCACCAGCACGAAGTCACGGTAATCGTGCTTCCCACGCCCTCGCGCTCGAATTTTTCGGCACAAGCCGCCGACTCGGCCACGCGACCGATGGTGCTGTCGGCAATGACGCACTCCACGGGGCTTCCGTCGCCGTTGCGCACGTTGCTCTCAATCAGGTTTTTCACTGCCGTGGCCAGTGCCATGGTCTTGTCTTCCAGACTCTCGCGCACACCGCCCTGACGACCGTCAATCGTGGGGCGAATGCCAATTTTAGGATACTTGCTCATCATTTTTTATTCTGTTTAGGTTCTGAAATTCGATTTTCATACAGCGCGTGCCGCCGTTTCTAATTTGCAAAAATAATGAAATTTCCCGAAACACGTGCAGCCGTTTGCACTTTTTAATGCAAAAATTTTGCGAAATAAAGGAAAACCACTAATTTTGCAACGTGTTCGGTTAGCCGAACACAATGAAGCCTGCTTCAATTGTTGAGGCGAGAAAAGGTAGAATGAAATTCAACGATGTTTGAAAAGGAAATCGAGATAATATCATGGCAATAGCAAAATGGATTGGAGGCTTTCTGGGCTTCATTACGACGGGGTCGATACTCGGCGCACTGGCCGGATATGCGCTCGGCTCGCTCTTTGAGTCGGGACTCGACACGGTGAACACCGGCGACAACTACAACAACCGCGAATATGACGACAACGATGCCTATTCGCGCTATCAGCGGTCGCGACAGCAGAGTTCCTACGAGGGCCAGCGCAATTCGTTCCTGTTCTCGATGCTCGTGCTCGCGGCCTACATCATCCGCGCCGACGGCAAGGTGATGCACTCCGAGATGAACCTGCTGCGCAATTTCCTGCGCCAGAATTTCGGCAGTCAGGCCGTCACGCAGGGCGAGGACATCGTCAAAAAGCTGTTTGAACGCCAGAAACAAGAGGGAATCGGCTACCGAATGACCATTCGCAGCGCCTGCCAGCAGATTTCCATGAACATGGACTACTCGCAACGCTTGCAACTCGTCAGTTTCCTCGTGATGATTGCGCAGGCCGACGGCTCCGTGGTGGAAGCGGAAATCACGGCCCTGCGCGACGTTGCCGCCAATCTCGGCATTTCCGCCGCCGATGTGGAGTCGATGCTCAACCTGCGCGGCTCGAAAAACGACCTCGCAGCGGCCTACAAGGTTCTGGGAATCAGCCCGTCGGCCACCGATGACGAAGTGAAGGCCGCCTATCGCCAAATGGCCCTGAAGCACCATCCCGACCGCGTTTCCACCCTCGGCGAGGATGTGAAACGGGCGGCCGAGAAGAAATTCAAGGAAATCAACGACGCCAAGGAGAAAATCTACAAGGCTCGCGGGCTGTAAAAAAATGTTGCGGAACTTACTCCGCAACACTAAATTCATCTTTTCCAACGCCGCAGAGAGGGCAAACCCAGTCTTCGGGCAGGTCTTCAAACGCGGTTCCGGCGGGAACGCCGTTCTCGGGGTCGCCTACGGCAGGGTCGTACTCATAGGCGCAAACGTCGCAAATGTACTTTTTCATGCTGTTTTATGTTTTAAGTTAGACATATTTTTCACTGCGCGGAAGCAAAAAGAGACTTCCACGATGCAAATATAAACAAAAAAAATTGTTCAACAAAAAAATACTTGGAAAAATTTATTTCAAACCCCACGCGCTGATAATTTTGTCGCGCGAGAGGGTTTCCACGGCGTTTTCGATGTTGTCGGGCAGGTTGCAGAAGAAATCGATGCCGGTTTTCTGCTCCAGTTCGCGGATGCTGACGACGTAGGGCGTCAGGTCAGAAGTGGAATTGGACTGGTGCTGAACCCAGAAGCCCAGCGCCTTGTAGCCGCCGTTGTTGGCCTCCTTGTTCTTGCAGAGCAGGGCCATGAAGAAATATTTGGGCACGGGAATTTTGTTTACGCCGGAGCCGAGAAACCTGATGATTTGGTCGTTCTTGTCGATGGTGCCGCCTTTCACAATGTAGAGCGTGTCGCGGAAATTGTTGTTGTTCCACGCACGAACCTGTTTTTCCATGTTCGACCACACGCCCACATTAAAATTACCCACCTGCGGCTGCATATTCGTCAGGTAGAAAGTCTGAATGTTGGCCTTGCTGTTGTAGGAATAGGCACGGTCGGCCGACGGGAAAATATGGCCGTGGTCGTAGCCCGAATTCCAATAGGGATCGGCCGTGAAATGGTATTGCTGAGGCAATTCGGGGTCGTTGGGATATTCCGAGAAGTCTCCGCCGGTGTTTCGGGGCTTGCGGTCGGTGGCCCTACTGCTGTTTCCCGGGTGCATCTGATAGCACGACCAGCGCTGGGAGCGCAGCGTTTCGCTGCCTTCTGGCTTCCAGCCTTCGGGACGGAGATTCGTGTCCCATTCCACGCAATAGTTCACGCCGAACGAGGCATTATGGACAATGACAATGTTGTTGTTTCCGCCCTTGAGCCGAGGGAATTCCAACCGCCCATAAACGGCATTGCCAACCGTGCTGTTACGGTTGACATTAGCCGACGCCGTACCCTCCGAGCCGTTGCCGTCGTCATTGTTGACGTCGTTGCCACACGACTGGCTGATAAGGAGGATAAAAAGCAGCGCGAGGGTGTAAAATGGAGTTGCTGACCTCACTTCTTGATTTTACCGTAGCGGTTCATGAAGCGATCGACGCGACCGGCGGTATCTACGAGCGTGCTCTTACCAGTGTAGAAGGGGTGAGAGGTGTTCGAGATTTCAACTTTTACCACGGGATAGGTTTCGCCTTCAAATTCCACGGTGTCGTTGGTCTTTGCGGTCGATTTCGTCAGGAACATATCGCCGTTAGACATGTCGCG
>JAFUVC010000101.1 GCA_017483785.1 Prevotella sp. | reverse complement strand
CAGATCGTTTGACAACTTCATCGTCAATATGCTTGGAGCTTTAGCTGCATATTGTTTCTTTCCAAAGAAACCAAGCATCGCTTGCGAAAGAGCTATAGACACACAACTCACACTATTCTGAATTCGTCGAACTCACGTTAATATATATATTTTTTGAAATTCTATTTATTGAGAATCTGATAAAGAGCGGCGACTTACACAAAAAAGTGAAAATTTAAAAAAAAATTTGGCTAGATCAAAAAATTTTCTTATCTTTGCATCCTGATCAAATGCGAGGGAAAAAAAAAATTAACTGAGAATGGGTACTAAACAACAAAAACTATCATGAAGATATTATTTGAGATGAATCTTGAGCTTATAGACTTGCAGCTGCGGCTAATTGATCTAAAAACAAGGATCCGAATAACCATATAATGGTTACAGTATGAACAAATAAAAATGGAGATTATAATCAAGGTTGAGAAGCTAATGGTTCTAAGTTCCAAGTAGGATTTCACGATCAATCATTATTCGCTTGACGCACTTTCCCATATCGTGATAATGACTATTGATGACGTATTAATGGTGAAGCTCGAAACTATGATTCATCATATCCAAACTATGTAAACGTAGCTATGGCATCTCTATGCTTCCAGATGGGAGCTGATGTAGAGGATGTAGATGAGCTACTAGATAGGATGAGAGCTACAGCACTCACTGACTATGTCAGACTAGATCTAAACTGAGACTGAGATACTGAGGATGTAGTTAGAGTAAACACTGACGATGGATATATCGACCAGCCAGAGTCTCAGCCTCTTCTACTTATCAATCCTGCCGGCGTGTTCAAGAAATACTGCATGCCCGAGTCGCAGCCCGAGGAAATCAAGACTCACGAAGAGGCCAGCCTCGTAAAAGGCTACTACAAAGGCCTGTTCTTCGACATCCCGGGCGCCGAGGTGCTCATCGGCGGCGAGTGGACGGCCGTGAGCGAAGAAAACAGTGCCGCCATCAAGGCCCAGAACCCCTTCACCCTCGAGTGGAGACTCAACGGCGAACTGCTCTGGCAACTCGGATATGGCAACGGCGACACCATCGAGGGCACCATCATCGCCATCGACGACGAGTGGAACGGCCTCAACCACCTCAGCAAGACGTTTACCGTTCAGGTGAAGGGCGACGTTAACGCCATCGACGCCATCAATTTCCAACAGACCATCGACAACCCGGCCATCTACAACCTGCAGGGCCAGCGTGTGAACAAGCCTCAGAAAGGCATCTATATCCGCAATGGCAAGAAGGTGGTGGTAGAATAAAACAAGCGGCTCCCTGCTAAAAATTCAACGATAGTTGCCCGTCACCCAACAAGTTATACGACTTGCGATGAAATGGGCTGATTCCGAACTCGCGGATGGCTTCGCGATGCTTCGCCGTGGGGTAGCCCTTGTTGTGCTGCCAGTCGTACATGGGAAATTGCTCGGCCAAGTGGTTCATGTATTCGTCGCGGTGGGTTTTGGCGAGAATCGAGGCCGCCGCAATCGCCTGGAATTTCGAGTCGCCCTTCACGATGCAGGTGTGGGGGAGGAAGCCCCCTCCAACCTCCCCCGACTGGGGGAGGCTTTTTTGTGGATAAGGCTCGAAGCGGTTGCCATCGACGATGACGGCCTCGGGGCGCGTGGCGAGTTGGTCGAGGGCGCGGTGCATGGCCAGCATCGAGGCCCTAAGGATGTTGATTTTGTCGATTTCATCGGGGGTGACGATGCCCACGGCCCACGCCACGGCGTCGCGCTCAATCTGCGCGCGGAGTTCGTTGCGCTTCTTTTCCGAAAGTTGCTTCGAGTCGTTCAGCGCAGGGTTGTCGTAGTCGGGCGGCAGAATGACGGCTGCGGCATAGACGCTGCCTGCGAGACAGCCGCGTCCGGCCTCGTCGCATCCGGCCTCAATGAGTCCGTCGTAATAATGTGGTTTCAGCATATTTTTTACGCAAAATTACAAGTTTTTTGCGAAAAAAACCGCTTTTTTCCTGAAAAATGTGTACTTTTGCAGGCTGATTCTGAGCATTTTAAATAAATCAAGGTATATATGAGAAGTAAAATTTTACTATTTTTGTCATTTTTCGTGACTGCGACGATGTTCGCAGGCCCTGTTTCGAAAGATGAAGCGGCCCAGAAGGCACAGGCATTTATTAACGGTAAGAGCAAGCAGTCTGTGAAGGGTGCGCGCCGCGTGAAACTGGCCCATCGCCAGATGACCGCCGTGCAGACGCCGCAGGAAGATGCGCTCTACTATGTATTTAACATCGGCGAGAAGGACGGTTTCGTTATCATCAGCGGCGACGACCGCACACCCGCCGTGCTCGGCTACACCGACAACGGACAGTTCGATGCCGCCGACATGCCCGACAATATGCGTGCTTGGCTGCAAGGCTATGCCGACCAACTGGCGTGGTTGCAGGAGCATCCCGAGGTGGAGAACACGATTCAGAAGTCTCCGACGAAAAATGTGGTGGCTCCGCTGATGCAGTCGCAGTGGAATCAGGATGCGCCGTATTACAATGATTGCCCAGTTTTTTTGAATGGAAATCAAAGTGTGACGGGCTGCGTGGCTACGGCAATGGCGCAGGTGATGTTTTATCACCAATATCCAGGGCAAACCACGAAGGAAATTCCCTCTTATACTTACGGCAAACGTTGGGGGCAGACAATCACTGAAAATGCTGTTCCCGTCACCACTTTCGACTGGGTAAATATGCTTCCTGTATATACAAGTTCGGCAACAGATGCCCAGAATGCTGCCGTTGCAGCCTTGATGCACTGCTGCGGAACATCGGTTAAGATGGATTATGCAGACAAGGACAATGGTGGTTCAGGTGCAAATTCAGGCAACATTGCGGGGGCGATGAAGACCTATTTCGACTATAGCGCCACTACGCGCTATGTTGGTCGTGGAAGTTATTCGTTGAGCCAGTGGAACAGCCTGATTTACAGCGAACTGGAAGCAGGCCGCCCAGTGATTTATGGCGGTCAGTCGTCGGGGGGCGGCCACGCTTTTGTGGTTGACGGCTACGACGGCGACGAACTTTTCCATGTGAACTGGGGTTGGGGCGGTTTCCGCGACGGCTATTTCCTGCTTTCGGTCTTGAATCCGGGCAGCACGGCTGGAATTGGTGCCAGCACCAGTAGCGACGGCTACAGTTTCAATCAGGATGCCGTCATTGGAATCCAGCCTAACCACGGCGAGGAAGGCGAAGAGGAAGCGGGCGCCAGCCTGACGTTCTCTGGCGTGTCGATTTCGGGAAGCAACATTTCTTTTGCAAAAATAACGAATAATGGTGGCGAAACTCACATTTTTGATTTTGGAATCGGCATTATAGATGAAAATGGCAATATCACAGCAAAGAGTAATTATGTCAACTCACCATGTGCGCCGTCGAATTTTTTCTCGAATATAAATTTTACTGTAAATAGTTATTGGGGGAACGGCACTTACAAGGTGGTTCCCATCAGCCGTGTCAGCGGAACGAATAAGTGGATTCCCGACATGAATCCTGATTTAGAGTATTTCGAGGTTGTCATCAACGGCAGCAGCATCACGATTACCCATGTGGGTGCTCCAGAACTTTCGGTAACAGCATGGAGTTTCCCCGGCAACAAGAAAGCAGGAATTGAGCAACCTGTTGAAGTCACCATTCAGAACAATGGCAGCGAGTTCTACGGCCCGCTCTACCTTTTCGCCAGCCAGACCAGCACCAAAGGCGACGCTGCGTCGGTTTCGGGTATGACCATTCTCGCAGGAAAGAGTTTCAACACCCAGTTTGCGTTCAAGCCTACGTCAGCAGGAACTTATAATCTCTGGGTTTGTACCGATGAAAACGGAAACAATGTCATTGGGCAGTCGAGCGTTGAGATTGAGGCTGCCACTGGTACAACTAATTTATCTCATGTGAACACTGTCATTAATAAAATGCAGAACGGCAATGTTCTTGGTCATTCATTTTCTGGTACTGCCACTTTCAAAAATAACGATTCAGAACCTTTTGTAGGTTCAATCCGAGTTCGTTTCTTACGTAATACAACGTGCAATTCTTACACAACAGTTAGTGATTCTTATACTTCCGTTGATATTCCGAGTGGAGAGACCGTTGATGTTAATTTTGATTTCTCAGGATTAGAAACAGGAAAAAAATACTGGATTATCTATTATGCTAATGAATCAACAGAAATAGCACGATGGAATACTTTCCTTAGCGTTGCCGCTCCTGAAATTTATCAAGGAAATGGGGAAAGAACGGTCGAAAATGTACAATCTTCCTATAATCTCGATACAGATGTCTGTGCTTTTAACCTCACTGGCGTCTCCGGCGTGACGAATGTGACGGGCGGCAACGAAAACACGCTGTTTATTTTCGGCGAAACCGACGCTGTTCCCGCTTCATTGGAAGGCAGAAACATCGTGAAGGGCGGCGAGGCTGAAAACATCACGCTGCAAGACGGCTGCGACTTCTATTCGCCCGTGACGTTCACCGCTCAGAACATCTCCTACACGCGCACGTTCGCTACGGGTCTTTCGCGCGACTACACGGGCTGGACAACCATTGTGCTGCCGTTCGAGGTGAAGGAAACCGAGGGCGTGAAAGTTGACGTCGGCGGCACAAAGTATCCCATCGACTGGTTCCACAGCGCCGACGAAACCAAGAAAAATTTCTGGGTGATGAACTTCGACAGCGAGGAAGACGGCGTGGTCTATTATTCTCATGCCGAGAAGATGCTGGCCGCCCGTCCGTATATCATTGCCGTGCCAAACGCATCGTGGGGCTCGAAAAACGACCTGACGAACCTTCCCATCACCTTCTATGGCGAAAATGCAGTGGTTTCGGGCGACTTCCGCGCATCCACTTCGGGCGACAACTACAAGATGAAGGGTGTCGTGGCGAAGAAAGCGTTGAACAATATCTACGTGCTCAATGAAGAAGGAACCGCCTTTACACGCCAAAATTCGGCTGAAGTGGAGGCCTTCCGCGCCTATTTCGAGCCCACGAGCACCGCTGCCAACGCCAATATGCTGATGGTGGCCATCGGACGGGGCGAAGTGACTGCGCTGCAAGACCTCTTTGTTGACGAAAAGTCTTCCGACAACCGTGGAATCTACGATTTGCAAGGTCGCAAGGTGAACGCCTCGGGCTTGACGAAGGGTCTCTATATTATCAATGGTAAAAAAGTGGTGATTCAATAAAAATGCATACGACTATGGACAAGAAAATATATCAGCAACCCTCTGTTAAGGTGTTGGAAAACGCCATTAAACTGCTCTTTGAACCGGGTGGAGGCGTTTCGGAGTCCACGCCCGTCACTCCCGGCGTGAATCCGGCCAAGGAAATGATGGACGAAGACTACGATGAAGAGGCACTCTTCCAATATCCCCATTACAGCGTTTGGGACGATTGAGCGTCTCTGAACGGCAACAAACGAAAAGTGGCAGCGTGAGGGCTGCCACTTTTTTGTTTTCTCCTTGCAAGAACTTACTTGATGGGCTTCGGTGCGCGATGCTTCACCTTGAAGCGGTCGAAGCCTTCGCCATAGACGCCGATGACGGCACTCTGCGAGACGAATGCCGAGGGGTCGATGTCGTTGATGACCTGGAAAATTCGTCCGCTCTCGCGCTGCTTGGCCAGAACGAAGAGCATTTTCATCTCCTTACCGCTGTAGAAGCCGTGCGCGTCGATGGTGGTGACGCCGCGTCGCGGCTCTTTATTGATGCGCTCGCCAATCTCCTTGTAGTGCTCGGAAATGATGAAGAACTGCACGGAGCGGCGCATGTTGTTCACCACTTGGTCGATACAGAAGGCCGTGACGTAGAGCACAACGTAGCCGTAGATGACGCGCTCCCAGTCGCGCAGCACGAAGTAGGAGCAGGAAATGATGATGACGTCGAGCAGCATGATGATGCGGCCGAGCGAAATGTCGTGATACTTGTTGATGATGGATGCCACGATGTCGGTGCCGCCTGTGGAGCCGCGGAAGGCCAGTCCCAGTCCGACGCCCGAGCCGCAGAACACGGCTCCGATGATGGCTGCCATGAAAGGCTGGTCGGCGAGCAGGTGCATGGCGGCCACCTTGTCGCGGATGAGCGAGAGGGCAATCGTCAGCACGGCCACGGCGTAAATCGTCTTCACGCAGAATTTCCAGCCCAGTGTCACCAGTGCAATCACCAGCAGGATGGCGTTGATGACGAAGTAACTCACCTGGGCGGGAATGTGGAGCGGACTCCACTCAAGAATCGAGGAAATACCGGCCAGTCCGCCCGTGGCAAGGGTGTTGGGCAGCAGGAAGGCCGACCATCCGATACAATAGGAAAGCATGGCAACGGTAACCATCGCGTAGTCGCGCACCTCGCGCCAGATTTTTGTCTTTAAAGCGTTTGTCATAATTCTTTTTTTCTGAATTTGGCTGCAAAGGTACGAATAATTATGTATTTTGAATGTTGATTTTGGAATTATTTTTGTATCTTTGCCCAAAAATAAAAATAT
>JAFUVC010000100.1 GCA_017483785.1 Prevotella sp. | reverse complement strand
GTGGGCATTCACCATGACGCGGTGCTTCGCCGCCTCCTTGATGCAGTGCAGGTAATGGTCGTTCATCGACTGCGAATAGTGGTGGTCGCCGCGAGGGATGATGTCGCCCACATAGCCCGATTTCACGGCATCGTAGCCATATTGGTTCATCAGCGAATAGGCCTGTTCGAGATAGCGCTCGTAGTTCTGGGTGGAACTGCTGGTTTCGTGGTGCATCATCAGTTTCACGCCCCGCGAATGGGCGTATTCGTTGAGCGATTTCAGGTCGAAGTCGGGGTAGGGCGTCAGGAAGTCGAACACGTCGCGCTTCCAGCGGTTGGCCCAGTCTTCCCAACCGACGTTCCAGCCCTCCACGAGCACTTGGTCGAGGCCGTTTTCAGCGGCGAAATCAATGTATCGGCGCACTTTTTCGTTCGTGGCACCGTGTCGGCCGTTGGGCTTGGCCTTCGTCCAGTCGATGTTGCCGAGTTGTACCGAGGGAAATTCGTCGGTGTAGTTCCACGACGACTTGCCGACGATCATCTCCCACCACACGCCGCAGTATTTCGTGGGGTGAATCCACGACACGTCGTCGAGCGCGCAGGGCTCGTTGAGGTTCAGGATGAGGTTCGACGAGAGCATGTCGCGGGCGTCGTCGCTCACGATAATCGTGCGCCACGGCGACTGGCAGGGCGTCTGCATACAGCCTTTCAGGCCCGTCGCGTCGGGGGTGAGGTGACTTTGGAACGTAAAAGATGAAAGATGAGGGGTGAGGGATGAAGGTTTCAGTTCGAGGTGCATCTTGGCGTAGTTCACGCACGCCGCCTCGTGGATGTTGATGTAGAGTCCGTCGTCGGAGCGCATCTGCAAAGAAGTTTGCACGGCGTTTTGCACGGGCGTCATCGAGGCGTTGTCCCACACGACGGCATCCACCTGCCGTTCGTTGGTGCCGTTTTGGTAGAGTCGGCCGCGCTTGTCGAACGACTCTTTCTGTCGAGCCGAAATCTGCGAAAGTCGCGTGGTCTGGATGGGATATTCCTGCGTGTCGTAGTCGGCGGTAATCCACCACGCCATGTGGTCGCCTGCGAGTGCAAATTCCGTGCGTTCCTCCTTGATAATGAAGTAGTTGAGTTCCTTTTGCTGCGGAAATTCGTAGCGCAGGCCGATGCCGTCGTTGAAGACGCGGAATCGGATGAGGATTTCCCGTTTCTGGGCAGGTTGCGACAGCGTGGCGGCGTATTCGTTGTAGTGGTTGCGAATGGTTCGGGTTTCGCCCCAGACGGGCTCCCACGTCTCGTCGAAGGTCGATTTCTGCTCGCTTTTCAAGGTAAAGCCGTCGAGCAGGTCGGTTTCCCGTGTTCCGCGCGAGGCGTGTTTGTCGCGGGCGAGTTCGAGTCCGAGTCGCGAGGGAAGAATCACGTTGCGCCCTTTGTAGGTGAGCGCGTAGGTGGGCACGCCGCCTTCGGCCACGTTGAAAGTGAGGGCGAGGTTGCCGTCGGGCGATTTCGTCACGGTTTGGGCCTGTGCGACAAAGGCTGTCGTCAGCACGAGGGCGAGGGTCAGGATGGTTTTCTTCATTTTTGCAATCGTTGTCGAAAAGTTTTTATCTTCCGTTGAGCGCAACCAACTGGGCGACGGCATTCGAGAAACCGTCGCAGCCGATGAGTTCTTCGATGTTCAGGTGCATGCGATAGCGCCAGTAGTGGCGTGGGTTCGCCGGAATGTTCACGCGCTCGGCTGAAGCGTCTTTCAGGCGCAAGTGTTCGTCGATGGCGAGCCAGTCTTGCAGGGCGATGACGCAGACCATCGACGGCGAGGCCAGATGCGCGGCAATGATGTCGCGGGCGAGCCAGTCAGGCATGGGGTGGGGTGCGGGGCCGTCTTTGTGAAGCATCTGGTTGTAGTAGGCTTGGGCGCGCTCCCAGTTTTCGTCCCACCACATTCGCAGCGTGGGCGTGTCGTGGCTGGAGATGGTGCAGACCGAGCGGTAGGGGTTGCGGCTGAGTTCGCCAAAGCGCACGCCCGGCTCTTTCGGCATCGACTGCAGTTCGAGCGAGAGAATGCGCAGTTCGTTCATCACCCATTGCACACATTCGGGCACCATGCCGAGGTCTTCGGCGCAAACCAGCATTCGTGTGGCCTGCACGAGCCGCGACAGTTTTTTCATGGCCTCGCCATACCAGAATTGGTTGTTGCGATGGTAGAAATAGTCGTCGTAGAGGCGGTTGAAAGCCTCGCGCTCCCAGGGCGACAGCCGCCCGTAGCCGTCTGTCTGCTGCGCGTTGATGCGAGGATGGCGCTTCTCGGGGTCTCTATGGTCGATGAGGAAGAGGCTGTCGATTTCGTTGCAGATTCCTCGCGCATTGATTTCTTCGGTCGAAAGGCCGAGCGCGGGCGAAAACTGCCCTGTCAGGCCCGATTCCTGCGGCATCGGAATCTCCCAGATGCGGAAAAATCCGAGCACGTGGTCGATGCGATAGGCATCGAAAAACTGGCTCATATTCTGGAAACGACGCACCCACCACTGGCAGCCGTCTTTGAGCATCTCATCCCAGTTGTAGGTTGGGAAGCCCCAGTTCTGGCCGTCGGCGGAGAAGTCGTCGGGCGGTGCGCCGGCCTGTCCGTCCATGTTGAAATAGCGCGGCTCCATCCACACGTCGCAGCCCACGCGGCTGACGCCGATGGGAATGTCGCCCTTCAGGATGACACCTTTTTGTCGCGCATGGTCGTGGACGGCCTTCATTTGCGTGTTGAGCACGAATTGAACGTAGTAGTAGAACGCCACATCGCGGAATGCCTTCGTGCGCGGGCTCGAAAGGGCTTTCCGGTCGGCTTCGTGCCACGTTTCGTGACCTTTCCATCGGGTGAAATCGACGCTCTTGGTCTGGTCGCGCAGCAGGCAGTATTGGGCGTAGGGCACGAGCCACTGCTCGTTGTCGCGGAAAAACGTCTTGAACGCCTTCGACGACAGAATTTGCTCTTTTTCTTGCTCGAAAATGGCTTGCAGATAGTCGTTTTTGGCCTTGTTGACGCGCTCGTAGTCCATCTGCGGCAGTGCGTTCAACTCTTTTTGGAGGGTTTCAAACTGCTTTCTGCGCTTGGAATCCTTCAGCGCGGGCAACTGGCGCAGGTCGGCATACTGCGGATGCAGGGCGAACACCGAGATGCAGGAATAGGGATAGGAGTCGGTCCACGTGTGGGTGGAGGTGGTGTCGTTGATGGGGAGCACTTGCAGCAGTCGCTGGCCCGTTTGTGCCACCCAGTCAATCATCTGGCGCAAATCGCCGAAGTCGCCCACGCCAAACGAGCCCTTCGACCGCAGCGAGAAGACGGGGATGAGCGTGCCTGCAAAGCGTTGATTATCAAAGGGAAAGAAGGCTTGGCCCAACTCATAGACCAGCGTGCCGCCGCGCTGCAAATCGGTGGGAATGGTCAGTTTGCGGTTGGGGGCAGTCTCCCAAGCCCCCTCCAACCTCCCCCCACTGGGGGAGGCTTCTTTCGTTTGATTTTCAATTGCCAAGAACTTCACTTCGACGCTTTTCCCCACGAAATTTCTGGCGTCGAGGTCGATGGTCCATTCGTTGTAGTTGTGCTGCGTCATCGGCAGAGCCTTGTCGGGGTTCCATCTGCCGAGTTCGTCGGCTTCGCCCGAGACAAAAAGCCGCTGATTTTCACGAAGTTGCGGGGCGCGGACGATGAGGCGGAGGGGGGCTGAATGTTGAGTTTTGCCCGAACTCCTGAACTCCTGAACTCCCGAACTCCCGACCTTTTCATACACTCCGTGAATGCCGAACTGTAGAGATAACTGTCTTCGGGCATGTCAATCCAGCGGTTATACACGTGGAAAATCGTGGTTTTCTTGGGTTCGAGTTCCAGCCGGTGCGCCACCGTCTGCCATTCGCGGCGCTGCTCGCTGCCGTAGTTTTCGACGCTGTAAAAATAGTTGACGACGTTGCCGTCGGCGCGAAAATCGTTCAGGCTGCAATGCCACATGATGCCGTCGGCGGTCGTCATGCGATAGGGTACGGCGGAACCGTCGTTTTTCACGATGTTCAGTATGAGTTCCTCGCCGAACACCGTCCGATATTCGATATGAAAATAGATATCCATAGATGCTTTATTTTAATCTGTTATATGTTTCTTGTCTTCGATGATGAACACGCAGAGGGCACCCGCCACAAGCAGGGCACCTGCCAGCAGCAGCATGTTGCCATTGGACTCGGGTATGAGTTTGCCTCCAACCACGTTATACAGTGTCTCGCTGAGTGAAGCGGCCACAATCTGCGGGAGGCAGATGGAGCAGTTGAAGATGCCGAGCACCGTACCCATGCGTTTACTGCCTTCAAATGCGTTGGTAACAAGCGTGAAAGGATAGGCCAGCATGGCAGCCCAGGCAAATCCAATGAGGAAATACGGCGCAAACAGCATGTACTGGTTGTGGACATAGGGAACCCATGCAAAGCCTGCGGCACCAATCAGCAGCGAAACAATATATCCAACCTTAATGTTCTTGAACTTGGGCAAAACAATGGCCCACAAAATACTGCCTACCGACTGAACTGCAAATACAATTCCTACCCAGTTGCGGGCATCCTGAAAACCTTTGCTTGCAGCATCGAGAGTGCCCCATACGTTGTGTGAAATGGTCGCATTGGTGTAGGTCCACATGTAGGTGAAGGCAATCCAGCAGAAGAATTGAACGGCAGCCACTTCAATAAATACTCTGATAGCCTTCTTCGAGTGACTATTAGCGGATGACTGCGTTGCGTTTTCCTCGATTAAAGCCGCCTCGCGGAATTCCTTCATCTGCTGCGGGTCGTATTCTTTAACATTGAAAAAAGTGTAGAGAACGCATACAACCATGATGGCCGCACCGATGTAGAAAGACCATTTTACCGAATCGGGGATTACGCCGGGGGCTGCAACATTAGCAATGCCGATGGCTGCTAAGACAAAAGGGGCAATGTTGCCGACAAACGAGCCAGCGTTGCATAGCAGACTCTGAATAGAGTAGGCCTTGGCCTTCTGCTTCTCGTTGACCATGTCGCCCACCATCATCTTGAACGGCTGCATCGCCATGTTGATGCTCGTGTCAAGTAACATGAACATGATTACGCAGAAAAACACTGCGTTAGCGGCTAACCCCAGATTACCGGAATTCGGGAGGAAGGTCATCACAAGTATTGCGATTAAAGTTCCTACGATGAGCCAAGGCAGTCGTCTGCCGAAGCGGTTCCAAGTCCTGTCGCTGAACATGCCAACAATAGGCTGCACGATCATGCCCATCAGAGGCGGTACAATCCAAAAGTAACCAATTTTGTCAAGATCAACACCCAGGGTCGAAAAAATGCCACTGATGTTCGCTTGCTGGAGCGCAAAGGCAATCTGCACGCCAAAGAACCCAAACGAAAGGTTCCACAAGGACCAAAACGGTAAATTCGGTTTCTGTTTCATATTTTTCAATTGTAAATTGTACATTGTAAATTGTAAATCGTAAATCGTAAATTGTACATTCTAAATCACCTTGTCGTTCCACGGATGATGAGCCGCGTGCGCACCACGCGCCGCTCGACGCGGTCTTTCGGAAGCGTTCCCTCCACCTGTGAAATCAGGATGTTGGCCGCCTCCTCGCCTACGTTCACGCCGCGCTGCTCCACGGTGGTGAGCATCGGGTCGCACGACTCGGCGCGCTGGTCGTTGGTGAAGCCACAGATGGAAATATCCTCGGGCACGCGGTAGCCCAATCGCTTCACGGTGTGGAGGATGCCGATGGCCGTGTCGTCGTTGACGGCGAAGAACGCGTCGGGAATGACCTCCTGCTGCAAGATTTCGGGCGTGATGCTCTCGGCGTCGCTGCGGTTGTCGCAGATGCGAATCCACTCTTCGCGCGGCTGCAATCCCTGTCGGAGCAGGGCGTCGCGATAGCCGTTGTAGCGGTTTTTCGAGATTTCAAGCGTCATCGGCGAACCATAGTAGGCAATGCGTCGGCACCCCGTGTTGAACAGGTGCGTCACGGCGTTGAAAGCCCCCATGTAGTCATCGACCACCACGCGCGAGGCATTCACGCCTGTGCAAATGCGGTCGTAGAACACCAGCGGCACGCCCAAGTCGATGAGTTGCTGGAAATGGGCGTATTGCCGCGTGTCTTTCGCCTGCGAAACGATGATTCCGCACACCTTGTGCTCGTAGAACGCCTTGCAGATGCGCACTTCTTGCAGGTATTGCTCGTTGCTCTGGGCCACCATCAGCGTGTAGCCGTGGGCCGAAGCCTCCTGCTCGATGCCGCTCAGGATGGATGCAAAATAGTCGTGCGCAAACTGCGGAACGATGACACCGATAATTTTTTGCGGGCGCACGCGTAAGTGGCGCAGTGTCTCGGCCACGTAGTTGGGCGTGAAATGGTGCTCCTGTGCAAACGCCTTGATGCGCTCGCGTTGCGCAAGGCTGATGCGCGGAGAGTCTTGCAGTGCTCGCGACACCGTCGATATCGACACGCCCAGTTCCCGGGCGATGTCCTTCATCGTGATAGGTGTATTCTCGTTCATTCCGGCTTTCTTTAGTTATCAGGCTGTTATTACCTATTTGCAAAGGTATGTAAATAGCCCGACACAGTTTTTCTTCCAGTCGGAATTTGTGAGAAAAACACTGTGCAAACGTTTGCGCTTGCAAAGTTAGCATTTTTGTTTAAAATATGCGCAAGTTTTTTGTAAAGAAATTTACCTTTGCAGCACAATTTCGCCATTGCGGAAACACTAATAACTATAAAAAAATAATTAACTAACCAAAATTGAGTAATGATGAAGCAGGTAAAAATGATGCCTCAGAGAATGCTCGCATTGATATGTGGGCTGATTCTCTCGCTCACAGCCTTTGCACAGCAAATCACTGTGAACGGCAATGTGAAGGATGCTACCGGCGAACCCATTATCGGTGCCACCGTGCGTGTTGCAGGGCAACAGGGCGGCGTGATTACCGATTACGACGGTAACTTCCAGATTCAAGCAAACAGCGGCGCAACCATCTCGGTCAGTTTCGTGGGCTACCAGGAAGCGCGGGTGGCGGCTGCTCCTCGTGTGAACATCGTGCTCGAAGACGATGCCCAACTGCTGAAAGACGTGGTGGTCATCGGTTACGGCACGGTGAAGAAAAGTGATGCAACGGGTTCGGTGATGTCGGTCGAGGCCGACCAACTGAACAAGGGTGTGGCCACGTCGCCCGCCGATTTGTTGCAGGGTAAGACGCCGGGCGTGCAAATCACGACGAACAGCGGCGCGCCGGGTGCCGGAAGCACGATTCGCATTCGCGGCGGCTCGTCGCTCTCGGCCAGCAACGACCCCCTCATCGTCATCGACGGCCTGCCCATCAGTTCGACAGGCATCAGCGGTGGCGACGTGCTCAACACCATCAACCCGAACGACATCGAGTCGTTCTCCATCCTGAAAGACGCTTCGGCCACCGCTATCTATGGTAGCCGTGCATCGAACGGTGTGATTCTCATCACCACGAAGAAGGGCGTGGCAGGCTCGAAGCCCCGCGTAAGCATCGACATGACGGCTTCGGTGAAGACCGTGGCCAAGAAGGTCGATGTGCTCGGCGCAGATGCCTTCAAGGACTTCTTCATGGCGAACTACGGCGACAATGAAGACGCCGTGGCAGCCCTGGGCGTGAACGGCACATACTACAACACCAAGTGGCAGGACGAAATCTATCGCACGGCCTTCGCCGAGGAAATCAACGCCAGCGTGGCGGGCGGCCTGGTGGCCAAGAATGCCGACTTCAAGATGCCCTACCGCCTCAGCGCAGGCTTCCTGAACAACGACGGTACGCTCAAGACCACGAATATGCGTCGTGGAACCATCGGCCTGAACCTCACGCCGACGCTCATCGACAACCGTCTGACCATCAACCTCAACGGTAAGGGCATTTTCACCCACAACTCGTTTGCCGACGAGGGTGCCATCGGCTCGGCCGTGAAGTACAACCCGCTGAAGCCCGTCTATAACGAAGACGGCACCTTCCACTACTGGATGCAGAACGGCGTGCCCAACACGATGGCCATCCTGAACCCCGTGGCTCAACTGGAGCAGCAGAACAAGGACTCCTACATCCGCCGTTTCGTGGGCAACGCGCAGTTCGACTACAAGTTCAAGTTCCTCGAAGGACTTCGCGCCAACTTGAACCTCGGACTTGACTACTCGACCACTTCGGGTTGGAACATAACCGAGCAGTTCAGCGAGATTTCTTATCACGACAAGACACAGAACGGCTCCGGCCTCTGGGAAAAATATACCCAGAAGCGCAAGGACAAGACGTTGGAGTTCTATCTGGCTTACGCCCGTGAATTGGAAGCCATCAGCAGCCGTTTCGACGTGATGGCCGGTTACTCGTGGCAGCACTTCTACAACGAAACAACCAACTATAAGGTCTCCAACGACGGAAAGGGCACGGAATACAACACCACGCCCCTCTTCAAAACCGAGAGTTACCTCGTTTCGTTCTACGGACGCCTGAACTACACGCTGATGGACCGCTATCTGCTCACCTTCACCCTTCGCGACGACGGCACATCGCGCTTCCAGAACAACAAGTGGGGTCTGTTCCCCTCGTTGGCTCTGGCATGGCGCATCAGCGAGGAGCCGTTCCTGCGCAACGTGGGCTGGCTGTCGAACCTGAAACTGCGCCTGGGCTATGGTGTCACCGGTCAGCAGAACATCGGACAAGGCGACTATCCCTCCATTCCGACCTACCACTACAACCAAGGCTCTAACTATATGTTCGGCAACAACGTCATCATTCCTATCACCCCGAAAGGCTATGCAGCCCAGATCAAGTGGGAGGAAACGACGACCTACAACATCGGTCTCGACTTCGGCTTCTGGAACAACCGCATCAACGGTAGCGTCGATGTCTATAAGCGCAAGACCAACGACTTGCTGAACTTCGTGCCCGTGTCGGCAGGAACCAACCTGACCAACTATCTGCTGCAGAACGTCGGCGACATGGAGAACAAGGGCATTGAGGTGGCCTTGAACGTGGTGCCCATCGAGAAGAAAGACCTGCGCTGGGAAATCGGCGTGAACGTGGCCTACAACAAGAACGAAATCACCAAACTGACGGCCAGCGACGACCCCACCTATCCCGGTGTGGCAGCAGGCGGCATCTCGGGTGGCGTGGGCAACACCATCCAGATTCAGAAAGTGGGCAATCCGCTTAACTCGTTCTATGTGTTCCAGCAGGTTTACGACCAGAACGGCAAGCCGCTCGAGCGAGTCTATGTCGACCGCAACGGCGACGGCCAGATTACCGATGACGACCGCTACGTCTATTACAAACCCGATGCTGACGTGAACATCGGCCTGAACACCGAACTTCAGTACAAGAAGTGGACGCTCGCAGCCGCGTTCCGCTCGAGCCTCGGCAACTATGTATATAATAATGTGGCATCCGATGCAGAGATGAAGGCCGATATGTGGACCAACTATTTCATCGCCAACCGCGTGAGCACGGCTCCCTTCTCCAACTTCTCGGCAGCGCAATACCGCAGCGACTACTACGTGCAGAACGCTTCGTTCCTGAAACTCGACAAGGTGACGCTCGCCTACAACATCTGCGACTGGGCACGCGTACACCTCACCGCGCAGAACGTCTTCACCATCACCAATTACAAGGGCGTTGACCCCGAAGTGGCCGGTGGTATCGACAACAACATGTATCCGCGTTCGCGCAACTTCCTCGTAGGTGCAAGCTTTAACTTTTAATTAATTTGGAGGATCAGAATATGAAATTCAATATGAAGAAAACCGCTATATTTAGCTTTGCCTTTGCTACTGCCGTGTCCTTCACTTCTTGTGTGGGCGACTTGGACGTGACGCCTATCGACCCCAACCTCGACACGCCAGATAATGTGCTCACAAGCACAGAGGCATACAACCAGCTCCTCGCCAAGTGCTACTCGGCACTTGCCGTGAGCTCGCCCGACGGCGATAGTGGCAGCCCTGATATCTCGGGTATCGACGGTGGCTTTGGCCAGTACCTGCGTGCCCTCTACAACCTGCAGGAGCTCCCCACCGACGAGGCTGTAATTGGCTGGAACGACCAGACCATCAAGGATCTGCACGGACTGCAGTGGACTTCGAGCGACGTCTTCGTCTCGGCCTGCTACAGCCGCGTGTTCTACCAGATTTCCATCTGCAACGAAGTGATGCGCCAGATCGACGCTGCCGGCTCCAACGATGCCCTGATGCAGCAATATCGTGCTGAGGCTCGCGCCCTGCGCGGACTGAGCTATCTGCATGCCATCGACCT
>JAFUVC010000011.1 GCA_017483785.1 Prevotella sp. | reverse complement strand
TTAACCAGGATGCTGTTTCTTGAATTTTTTTGTACATAACTTAATATTTTTTGGTTGAAATTTTCTTCTTGTTCGAGCATGAACTTAATTCTGACGGGCAGCGCGTAGATGTTTTTGCGCACCTCCTCGGAAAGTCCGTCGGCGTTGTAGAGTCGGGCGGCGTCTTTCTCAGTGGTGATAATCAGACGGGGTTCGGGAAGCGATTCAAACGCCTCGTTGATGCGGCGGATGTCTTTCGCTTTGAAAGCGTGGTGGTCGCCGAAAGTCAGTGGCACGATTTCCTTGCATTTTCCCTGTAAATCTTCCGTGATTTGCTCTGGCGAGGCGATGCCCGTGAGCAGCAGGACGTTGGTTTCCTGAAGGTTTTCGGGCCGATGGTTGCCCTCTGGGAAGAGAGGCTTCAAGTCGTCGTATTCGAGCGTGGTGAAGTAGAGTCCCTGATAGGGAAAGAGGTCGAGTGCCTTCGTGAGCACGCGATATTCCATCGGTTTCAGGTCGCGCGGACATTTCGTGATGATGACCATGTCGGCGCGGTTCTTACCCTTCATCGACTCGCGCAACCGGCCTGCGGGCAGGAGTTTGTCGTAGATGATGAGTCGGTGGTAATCGACGAGCAGGATATTGATTCCGGGCTTCACGTAGCGATGCTGATAGGCGTCGTCGAGCAGGATGACGTCCACGTCGTTCGAGGCCTCGTCGGTGGTGAGCCGTTGAATGCCTTTCCGCCGGTCTTTATCGACGGCGATGTAGGCTTTCGGAAATTTCAGCACCATCTGGTAGGGCTCGTCGCCGATGTCGCGCATGGTGGTGTCTTTGTCGGCCAGAATGTAGCCTTTCGACTTCCGTTTGTAGCCTCGCGAGAGCACGGCCACCTTGATTTTGTCTTGCAGCAGGTTGACGAGGTATTCCACGTGCGGAGTCTTGCCCGTGCCGCCGACGGTGATGTTTCCGACGGCGATGACGGGAATCTTGTAGGCGCGGCTTTTCAGGATGCCGACGTCGAACAGCCGGTTCCTGAAGGCGGATGCCATGCCGTAAATCCAGCTAAACGGCAGCAGCCACTCGTTGGTTTTGATGAAATCGCCCTCGCTCCGCACTTTACAATTCTTTATTCTTTAACGCAGGTTCAGATAAAACGGCATCCGAGCCTGAACGGGGTTCATCTCGTTGGCCTCGCGCAGCAGCATGAACGGCTTGTAGTATTCGCCGAGCGTAATGCGGAGTTGTTCGTCGAGGTAGTTTCCACCGTCAGACGTGGCCTTGTTCAGCAACTGGTCAATCAGGTCGGGATTGGCGGGGTAGGGCGTGGTGTGGTATTCGTCGATTTTCGCCAGTTTTGCGGCTTTTGCTACGGCCTGCTCCAGTCCGCCGAGTTCATCGACGAGCTTGATTTTCAGTGCATCTTCACCCGTGAACACGTGTCCCTGGGCAATTTCCTCCACTTGATCGGTCGTCATTTTTCGGCCGTTGGCCACGCGCTTGCGGAACAGGCTGTAGCCGCGCTCGATGTAGCCTTGCAGAAGCGCGAGTTCTTCGGCATTGAACGGGCGCGACGAGGCTCCGAAGTTCGAGTTTCGGTTTGTTTTCACTTCGTCGTATTTCAAGCCGAGTTTCTTCGTCATGAGTTCCGAGCGGTCGGGAATGATGCCGAAAATGCCGATGGAACCCGTCAGCGTGGTGGGTTCTGCAAAGATATAGTTTGCGCCGCAACTCATGTAGTAGCCGCCCGACGCTGCATAGCCGCCCATGGAAACGACCACGGGTTTCTTGGCCTTGAGCAGTTCAATCTGGTGCCAGAGTTGTTCCGAGGCGTAGGCACTGCCGCCCGGCGAGTTCACGCGGATGACCACGGCCTTCACGTCCTCGTCGTCGGCCAGTTTCTGGAGGTCTTTGTTCACGTCGTTGGCCACGATTTGATGGCTGCCGCCCGAAAGAAATCCCATCGAGGGCGAGTCAACGATGTCGCCATAGGCGTAATAGACGGCCACTTGCTCGCCTTTCTGCTTCTGCTTCACGTTTTTCATGGCGCCGATGCTCACTTGGTTGATTTTCTTGTCGTCGGCAATGTCCAAGAGTTTCTTGATTTCAGTCTTCACTTGGTCGTGGTAGCGCAGTCCGTCAACGAATTTCATTTTCTGCATGGCCTCGGCACCCTCGAACATCACGAGGCGGTCGGCATAGGCGTTGAGCGAGTCGGCGCTGATTTTGCGACTGTCGGCTACGGCTTTCACGATGTTTCCCCAGATGCCCGTGATGAAGGCGTTGACCTGCTCGCGGTTGGCGTCGCTCATGTGATCCTCGGTGTACATTTCGGTGGCACTCTTATACTTGCCGACCTTGATAACCTGCATCTTGACGCCCACTTTCTGGAGCAAATCCTTGACGAACATCGGCTCGGAGGCAATGCCGTGCCAGTCGATTTCGCCGCTCGGGTTCAGATAGACCTTGTCGGCCACGGAGCAGAGGTAATAGGCTCCCTGCGTGTACATATCGCCGTAAGCCACAACCCATTTGCCCGATTTCTTGAAGTCGGCCAGGGCCTGACGCAGTTCCTGCAACTGGGCATAGTCGGCCATGAAGGCACCGGCCTCGATATAGATTCCCTTGATTTTTTCGTTTTCCTTGGCTTTCTGGATGGCAGAAAGGGTTTCCTGCATGCCCAGTCCGGTCAAGTCACCGCTCGACAACAGCGAGAAAACATCCTCGCCCGACTGCTCCTGCACCAGCCCCGAAAGGTTCATGACGAGCACCGTGTTGTCGCTCACATTCTGCGTGGCACTGCCCGAGGCAACCATGCCCACCAAACTCATCACTCCGAAAATGGCCATCAGAAGGCCAAACGCTAACAGACCAACGACTGTGGCCAAAACGTACTTAAAAAAATCTTTCATATCAGTGTCTTTTAAATGATTTAAATGCACAAATTGCCTCAAAAGAAGATTATTATCCTGCAAAATTACGAAAAAAATGCGAAGCAAAGTCATTTTATCTGGATTTTTTTGTACTTTTGCAAGAAATTTGCAACCCAAACGGCACAATCATTTAAAATGGAAGGAAAAATGCTACTTGACTATAGGAAAGTAAACGTGTATCAGGCCAATGTCATGGTGCTGAGCGAAGTAGATTTGCAGGTCGAAGAAGGCGAATTCATCTATATCATCGGAAGTGTGGGCTCGGGCAAGAGTTCGCTCTTGAAGACGATGTATTGCGAACTCGACATCTTTGAAGACGAGGCCGAACACGCCGAAATCCTCGGGCGCGACCTGAGGAAAATCCGTCGCAGGGAAATTCCTGCGCTGCGGAAGGAATTGGGCATCGTTTTTCAGGATTTCCAGTTGCTCCACGACCGCACGGTGGAGAAAAACCTGCGATTTGTGCTGAAAGCCACCGGCTGGAAGGACAAATCGGCCATCGCAAGCCGCATCGACGAGGTGCTGGAGGCCGTGGGCATGGGCGACAAGAAGAAGAAAATGCCGTCGGAACTGTCGGGCGGCGAACAGCAGCGAATTGCCATCGCACGCGCCCTGCTCAACCATCCGAAAATGATTGTGGCCGACGAGCCTACGGGCAATCTCGACGCTGAAACGGCCACCAACATCGTGGCGCTGTTGAAGGAAATCACTGCGACGGGAACCGCCGTGGTGATGTCTACCCACAACATTCCGATGCTCGACAAATTCCCCGGGAAGGTCTATAAGTGTGAAGAAGGACAAGTCAAAATCAAATAATTTATTCAGATGAAAGTAATGAAGTTTGGCGGCACCTCGGTGGGGTCGCCTGAACGAATCAAGAACGTGGCCGCGCTGATTACGGCGTCGGGCGAACCGACTTTTGTGGTGCTCTCGGCCATGAGTGGGACGACCAACTCGCTCGTTGAAATCTCGGACTATCTCTACAAGAAGAATCCCGAGGGCGCCAACGAGGTCATCAATCAGTTGGAGAAGAAATACATGGCGCACGTCGAAGAACTCTATTCCACGGAGGAATCCAGGCAGTTGACGCGCGACTTCCTCAGCGAGGAATTCGACTATCTGCGGTCGTTCACGAAGGATATTTTCACGTCGTTCGAGGAGAAGAGCATCGTGGCGCAGGGCGAGATAATCTCGACCAACATGATGGTGAACTACCTGAAGGAAATCGGCGTCAAGGCCGTGCTGATTTCGGCCCTCGACTTCATGCGAACCGACAAGAATGCCGAGCCCGACCCGCAGTATATCAAGGAGAAACTGGCCATGCAGATGGCGCAGAACGAAGGCTACCAGATTTACATCACGCAGGGATTCATCTGCCGCAACGCCTATGGCGAAATCGACAACCTGCTGCGCGGCGGAAGCGACTACACGGCGTCGCTCGTGGGCGTGGCGCTGCCGGCCGACGAAATCCAGATTTGGACCGACATCGACGGCATGCACAACAACGACCCGCGCGTGGTGGAGAAAACCGAGGCCGTGCGCCAACTGAACTTCGAGGAAGCCGCCGAGTTGGCCTATTTCGGGGCGAAAATCCTGCATCCCACGTGCGTCCAGCCGGCGAAGTTCGCAGGCATTCCCGTCAGGCTCAAAAACACGCTCGAGCCCGATGCCGACGGCACGATTATCGACAACGTCATCATTCGCGGAAAAATCAAGGCCGTGGCCGCGAAAGACAACATCACGGCCATCAAAATCAAGTCGAGCCGCATGCTGCTCGCAACGGGCTTCCTGCGCAAGATTTTCGAGATTTTCGAGTCGTATCAGACCCCGATCGACATGATTGCGACGTCGGAAGTAGGCGTGTCGATGAGCATCGACAACGCCACCCACCTGAACGACATCGTCAATGAACTGAAAAAATACGGAACCGTCACCGTCGATAGCGACATGACCATCGTCTGCGTCGTGGGCGACCTCGACTGGAGCAACCTCGGCTTCGAGACGCTCTGCATGGAAGCCATGAAGAACATTCCCGTGCGCATGATTTCCTACGGCGGCTCCAACTACAACATGTCCTTCCTGATTAAGGGCTGCGACAAGCAGCGCGCCTTGCAGAACCTAAGTGAAAAATTGTTCGGATGATTAAAGGTAGATTTCCAGTCGAAACTTTCGCAAAGAGGCCGACACCTTTTTATTATTACGACACGGCGCTGCTGCGCGAGACCTTGTCGACCATCAGCGAAGAGTGCCGTAAACACGAGGGATTTCACGTCCACTACGCCGTGAAGGCCAATGCCAACCCGAAATTGCTGAGCATCGTCAGCCAGTCGGGGCTCGGAGCCGACTGCGTGAGCGGCGGCGAGATTCGGGCGGCACTCGCGGCAGGCTTCCCCGCGTCGAAAATCGTGTATGCAGGCGTGGGCAAGAGCGATTGGGAAATCAATCTCGCGCTCGACAACGACATTTTCTGCTTCAACGTGGAGAGCCTGCCCGAGTTGGAGGTCATCAACGAGTTGGCCGCCCGGCAGGACAAGACGGCGGGCGTCTGCCTGCGCATCAATCCGAATGTGGGTGCCCACACCCACGCGAACATCACGACCGGACTGGCCGAGAACAAGTTCGGCATCGCCATGTGCGACATGGACAGCGTCATCGAGGCGGCCCGCCAGATGAAAAACGTGAGGTTTCTCGGCCTGCATTTCCACATCGGCTCGCAGATTCTCGACATGGGCGATTTCGAGGCACTCTGCAACCGTATCAACGACCTGCAAAATCGTCTGGAACAGCAGAAAATCCGCCTCGACCACATCAACGTGGGCGGCGGACTCGGCATCAGTTACGACCATCCGAACCACCTGCCGATTCCCGATTTCAAGGAATATTTCGACACTTACGCCCGAAAATTGCGGCTTCGCGAGGGGCAGCAACTGCATTTTGAACTCGGCAGGGCCGTCATTGCCCAGTGCGGCAGCCTCATCACGCGCGTTCTTTACGTCAAACAGGGCACGGCCAAGCAGTTCGCCATTGTCGATGCCGGCATGACCGACCTCATCCGCCCCGCGCTCTACAACGCTTTCCACCGCATCGAAAACCTGACGAGCGACGAGCCCGAGCAGACCTACGACGTGGTGGGCCCCGTCTGCGAGTCGAGCGACGTCTTTGCGAAGGCCTACGGAATGAACGGCTGTAGGCGCGGCGATTTGCTCGCCATCCGCTCGGCCGGAGCCTACGGCGAGGTCATGGCCAGCCGCTACAACTGCCGCCAGATGCCCCAGAGTTTCACCACAGAGGAATTGAGAAGTTAGAAAAATGCCGCTGAATATCCTATATATCGTCGTTTGCAGCTGGGCAACAGTCGTTTTGTTGTCGGCGGTGAGTCCGTTTGCCAGCCCGTTCTTTCGCTTTCGCAAAATGCTGAAAAGGGTGGGGGCGAGCGACGATTTGCAAGCCGAAAAAGTCCCGTCAGAGCCGATGACGGTGCTGATTGTGGCCGGACACGACCAGTCGCAGGCACTGGAAAGAAACCTGCCCCATTGGCTCGGCCAGCAGTATGGAGAGAATTTCGAGGTCGTGGTGGTGGCGGAAAAAGGCGACGGCGACACCGAAGACGTGCTCAAGCGTTTCGCCCAGTCGCCAAATCTCTATGCCACGTATGTGCCGCAGTCGTCGCGCTACATGAGTCGCCAGAAACTGGCGATAACGCTGGGCGTGAAGGCCGCGAAAAACGAATGGATAGTACTGACCGACGCCACAGCGAAGCCCTCGTCGGAATCGTGGCTCGCAACGGTGGCCGCCCATTGCTCCGAGGATAAGAATCTCGTGGCCGTCTATGGCAACTACGACGAGCAGGCGCGCCCGTTCTGCCGCTTTGAAACGCTTTACACGTCGAGTTATCTGCTTCGGTGCGCCATGAAAAAGACCGCCTATCGCAGCAACACGACGACCTGCGTTTTCCGCAAGAGCGATTTCATCCGGCAAGACGGCTATCGCGGCAACCTAGAATTCGTGCGGGGCGAATACGATTTCCTCGTCAATAAATATGCGGAAAAACACCGTACGGCGGTGGTTTTAGACCCGAGTGCGAGAATCATCAACGACGAGCCGACCGCCAAGGAATTGCACAACAAGCATATTTTCTATATGCACACGCACAAATTCCTGAAACGGAGCCGTTTGCCGCGATTCCTCTTCAACACAGACCAGTTTCTGCTGCATCTGACCACCTTGCTCCAACTCCTGACGGTTGTGGCGGGCGCATTGCTGCTGGTTCTGGGCGAAAAAACGGTTGAAAACACGGTTTTCGGAGCCGTTTTAGTAGCGTCGGGAATCCTTTCATTCGTCCTTTCTGCGGTGCTTCGCACGGTGTTCGCCAAGCCCGTCGTCAGGTTTTTCGATGCCAACGTCGCCCTGTGGCGCGTGTTTCCCTACGAATGGAGCCTCATTTGGCGCAATTTAGGCCGTTTCTGGGCCTATGCCCGCGCCGAAAAGAGCGATTTCAGCACGCATAAGGTTTAGTTTTCACATTTCTGCGAAACGATTTATTCCAATTATTTTGGAGGTCTCGAAATAATTGCGTAATTTTGTCGGCGTATTCCTCGGAAAGAGGAAACGATATTTTATTTGCTCAATTTCTCCAGTCGAATTAGCACCTCAAAAGAGATAAAAGAGCAGACTTACATACAATTGGGTATGCACTGAACAAGGTGCAGACTCAACCATCGTATGTAGGGGCCGTGCGAAGCCTGTCTGGAGATATGGACGGGGTTTGCGTTTTCTTTATTCCAAAAAGTTAGTGCGGATTTCAAGATGAAATTTTTATTAACGCTTTAAAATTAAAAATGTATGAAGAAAGAATCAATTTTCAAAATGATGGCATTATCGCTTCTCTTAGGGAGCATTAGTTTGGGATTTGTGGCCTGTGGCAGTGACGATGACGATGAGAATGAGGGTGGAAAAGGCTCAAGTGGTTCAAAAGATAAACATGAATTGACCTCGGCCTGCCGAGCGGCACGCTGTGGGCCACTTGCAATGTGGGCGCGACGAAGCCCGAGGAGTACGGCGACTATTTCGCTTGGGGCGAGACCAAAGGTTTCAACAGCGGTAAGACGACCTTTAATAGGGATACTTATTTTGATAGCGATTTTAATAAATATAACAATAGTGGGGGCTTGACAGAACTTGCCCTTGAAGACGATGCCGCCTACGTGAACTGGGGCAGCAACTGGCGTATGCCGAGCCGTGAGCAGCAGGATGAGTTAGGTAAACAATGCAATTGGACTTGGACGACGCTTAACGGCGTGAACGGGTACAGGGTAACGAGCAAAACCAACGGCAATTCCATTTTCCTCCCCGCCGCGGGCTGGCGCGACGGCTCGTCGCTCAGCCACGCAGGTTCGCTCGGCAGCTATTGGTCGCGTTCGCTCCTCACGTACGACCCCGACGGCGCCTACGGCCTGGACTTCGGCTCGGGCTACGTGGTCTGGAGCACCTACAACGGCTACTACTACGACGACTGCTACCGCTGCTACGGCTGGAGCGTCCGCCCCGTGCGCCGGTGACAATTTGCAATTTACAATTGACAATTAACAATTTGCAATTTACAATTGGCAGTTGAAATTTCGTAGTCATCAGCAATGATTCGCTTCTGACATCAAGGCCTCCTCCGCCTCGGCGCGGAGGAGGCTTTGTCTTTTTTATAAAAAAACGACTTCTGGTTTGGTTATTTTCCGAAAAAGCCGTATATTTGCAGGCGTAAGTATAAAAATAAGGAATATCAATGGAAACGACAGCGTTAAAATTCAATCGTCCGCTTGGCTCTTTCAGAAATTCTATCAGGGCTTACAAGGAGTATAAAAGGGAGTGGGAAGCAAGAATGGCTGAGAAACTGGCTCAGGAAGAAGAGGAAATCCGCCGCAAGCGTGAATCCCTCTATGCAGAATACGAATAACAATGAACAGCCTCGACACCAATCGTATTACCCAATTTGCGCCATATAAAGTATGGTACACTGACGGCGAATATCGTTTTGAAACCGACCACGGCATTCTCTATGCCGTCGATTTCAAAGAAGAACCGATGTTTTCGCCGATTCCAGCCTATTGGTTTAACTTGATGAATCGCAGTCGGAAGGCATCGCCCAACGATGTGAAAACGAGGGCAACGGTCACTTGTATCATCGAGGAGTTTTTCAAGGCAAATCCAGACATTCTTCTCTATTTGTGCGATAATGCCAATGACCAACAGGCTATGCGTTCTCGCTTGTTTCTTCGTTGGTTCAATGGTTATGCGCAGCAAGAAAATTATTATATCCGGACAGAGAAAGTGGTTGATGAGGGCGAGGAAAACTATGTTGCCATTATCGTATCGCGCCAACATCCATTTTTGACGAACATCATTGAACGATTTGATACGGAAATTGCATTGTTCAATTCTGAAAAACCAGAATAAGTTGTCATTGTTTTCAAATGAATTGACATTTAGCTATGATTACCCTCGCTTTCCTCCGCGCTTCATGCCGTCGTTTCGCTTGAAGCCGCCTTTCTGGAAGTCGTTTCCACGCTTGAAATCGCCTTTTTTGAAGTCGCGGTCGCGCTTGAAGCGGTCTTCGCGTTTGAAGCCGCCACGCTTAAAGTCGTCTTTCGGGAAGCCGTCGCGGTCGCGCTTGAAGCCGCTTCGTTTGAAGCCGTCGCGCTTGACGTTTCCGTCGCGTTTCCGGTCGTCGCGGTCTCTGTTGAATTCCTCAAATCGACGGGCTCTTTCGGCTCGTTTTTCCCTGATGGCTTCGCGACGCTGTTCTTCCTCGCGCTGCCGCTCCAGCGAGTGGAACGTGAACGAGCGGATGTCGCCGCCGGCGTTCTCTTCCTGTTCGTCGAGGCGTTTTTTGAACTCGCGATGCGCCTTGAAACGGCGTTTTTCGGCCATGGCGGTCTTGTCTTCCTCGGTTTTCACGATGCCGCCTTCCTCGCGGAAGGTCTTCATCTTGCCCTGAAACATCGAGTAGCGGCGGAATTCGCATTCCAAAGCGCCGTTGTAAACGGGGATTTTGATGGAGGGCTTCAGTCCGATTTGCTCGAAACACTCCTCGCGATAGGAGAGAATCCACGCGTCGTTGCCCGTGAAGGCGTGTTTGAGCCGCTCGCCAATCATTTTATAGGTTTCGAGCAGGTTGGCCGTTGAAATGCGCTCGCCGTAGGGCGGATTCGTCACCATCAACGCTTTTTCGGCTGGTTTTTCAAAGTCCTTGAAGTCTTGCAGGGCTACGCTGATGTCTTTCGTCAGTCCGGCGGCACGCACGTTTTTCAGTGCTTTGTTGACGGCCTTCGGATTGTTGTCGTAACCATAGATATGATGTTTAAAATCAACTTCTTGCGAATCGTCGTTATAGATTTTGTCGAACAAGTCGGAATCGAAGTCGGGCCATTTTTCAAACGCGAATTCCTTGCGGAAAAGTCCGGGACTCATGTTGCGTGCGATGAGCGCGGCCTCGATGAGCAGCGTGCCCGAGCCACACATCGGGTCGATGAAGTCGGACTCGCCGTGCCAGCCCGTCATCATGATGAGTCCGGCGGCCAGCACCTCGTTGAGCGGAGCCTCGGTCTGCTCCTGCCGATAGCCTCGGCGGTGGAGCGACTCGCCCGACGAATCGAGGCTGAGCGTGGCGTCGAAGTCGGCGATGTGGATGTGGAGCCGCAGGTCGGGATTCGCCACCGAGACGTTTGGCCGGTCGCCCGTTTTCTCGCGAAACCAGTCGGCAATGGCGTCTTTCACCTTGTAGGTGACGAACTGCGAATTGCGGAATTCCTCGCTATAGACGACGGCATCGACCGAAAACGTGCTCCCTTTCTCGATGTATTTGTCCCAGTCAATCGTCTTCACAGCCTCGTACATGTCTTCTGCCGAGTGGGCCTTGAATCGGGCGATGGGTTTGAGGATGCGGATGGCCGTATGTAGTTGGAAATTAGCACGATACATCATTTCCTTGTCACCCGTGAACGAAACCATGCGGCGTCCGATTTGCACGTTGTCGGCCCCCAGTTCCGTCAGTTCTTTTGCCAAAATCGGTTCGAGTCCCATGAACGTCTTGGCAATCATTTCAAATTGATTTTGCATAAAAATTGATTCAGCGCTTAAAAAATCGCTGCAAAATTAGGCAAAATTTTCCGAAAAACCGCTCACTTCACCATAATTTTCCTTCCTCCGACGATGTAAATGCCTTTTTTCGTCGGTTTTCGGGGTTGTTTTTTTGCAAATTTCCCTTCCAATTCTGAATTAAATCTGAAAAAGATGCTCGTTTTATGTTTTTTAACACAGAAAATCGTCATTTTGGTGATGAAATATCGGAAAAACTGTAACTTTGCAGCCGAGAAAAGTTAGGAAATGTCATTATTTTTTCAAAACATTGTCGCATGAAAATTTTGGTAGTTGAAGACGAACGGGAATTGCGCGAAGTCATCGTGAAATCGCTGCGGCAGGCGCGCTTCGTGGTGGAGTCGGCGGCTACGCTGCTCGAGGCCCGCACGAAAGTGGCCGCCTACGAATACGACTGCATCTTGCTCGACCTGATGCTGCCCGACGGCAACGGACTCGACCTTCTGCGCGAGCGGCAACTCTCGGCCAATGTCATCATTCTTTCGGCGAAAGACTCCGTCGAGGACAAGGTGGCGGGGCTGAACCTCGGGGCCGACGACTACCTGCCCAAACCCTTCCACCTGGCCGAACTTCACGCCAGAATCAGGAGCGTGATGCGGCGGCGGCACGATGGCGAGGAAACGCTGCGTGCGGGCAATGTGGTGCTGTTTCCGGCGCGGCTGAGCGTGGAAGTAGGCGGACGGCCCGTCGAACTGAGCCGCAAGGAATACGACATTCTGTTCTACCTGCTGAACCGCGTGGGGCGGCTCGTCGAGAAACAGACGCTGGCCGAGGCCGTCTGGGGCGACGACATCGACATTGTGGACAATTTCGACTTTATCTACGCCCATATCAAAAACCTGCGCCATCGCCTGAAAGACGCGGCTGCAACGATTGAAATCAAGACCGTCTATGGCTTCGGCTACAAACTCGTTGAAACATGAAACTGCTCCACACCATATCGCTCCGGCTGCTGGCGCTCACGACCGTCGTCCTGGCCTTCTGGTCGCTGTTTTTCTACTTCGAGATGATGGAGGAAATCAACGACGAGGTGGATGACACGCTCGAAGACTATGCCGAGGCCATCATCGTCCGCTCGCTGGCCGGAGATCCGATTCCGACGACCTCTATCGGGTCGAACAACCAGTTTTTCCAGCGACCCGTCAGCGCCAACTACGCCCTCCAGCACGAGCACATCACCTATGCCGACCGCGACGTTTTCATCCACGAAAAGCAGGAATTCGAGCCTGCGCGCGTGCTCACGTACATTTATCAAGACAGGCGAGGGCAGTATTATGAGTTGGAGGTTTCGACGCCCCACATCGACAAAGACGACCTGCGAAGCACCATTTTCTACGCCATTCTCTCGCTTTTCGGCGCGCTGCTGCTGAGCATCATCGCCATCAACATCTTCTCGATTTATCGCACGATGCTGCCCCTGAACCGACTGCTCAAATGGGTCGAGAATTTCCAAATCGGCAAGAGCAACCAAGCCCTCGACAATCCGACGCGCATACAGGAATTTGCACAGTTGAACAAGACCGTCGAGGAGAGCCTGCTTCGCAGCCAAAAGTTGTTTGAGCGGCAGAAAAACTTCCTCGGAACGGCCTCGCACGAACTCCAGACGCCCATCGCCGCCACGATGAACCGGCTGGAAAGCATTCTCGACGAAGAAACGCTCAGCGAAAAGCAGACGGGCGAACTGCTCAAGGCCATCCATTCGCTCGAAAACATGTCGCAACTCAACCGTTCGCTGCTGATGTTCAGCAAGATTGAAAACGGACAGTTCAACGATGCGCAAGGCGTTGATTTCCTGAAACTTACCGAAGAAATCCTGCCCGAATTGCAGATGGTCTATCGACATCGGAAAATCAAGGTTGAAATTCGCTCTGAAGCGGCTTTCGTGCCCTACATCGACCCGACTTTGGCCCAAAT
>JAFUVC010000099.1 GCA_017483785.1 Prevotella sp. | reverse complement strand
TTCGCGTGGGTCGGCAGCGACGATGCGCTCCTTCACGGCAATGCTCTTTTTGAGGATGGCGGAAAACTGGAGGGAAGAGTCGCTGGCGAGCAGTTCGGCCCAGTGGTCCACCGTGTCGAGCAGGCCGTGTTTGAGCATTTCGGCATAGCCGGAAAGGAGATTTTCGCGGTCGAGCGTCGCCAGAAAGCGCGGGTCGATGATGACGGCCTGCGGTTCGCTGAAAACACCGACTTCGTTCTTCAAGCCACCGAAATTCACGCCCGTTTTTCCGCCAACCGACGCATCGACCATCGAGAGCAGCGTGGTGGGAATGTTGATGAACGCCATGCCGCGCTTGAAGGTGGAGGCCGCAAAGCCGCCGAGGTCGGTCACCATGCCGCCGCCGAGGTTCACCAGCAGCGAGTGGCGCGTGGCTCCGCCCCGTTGCAGCGCGTCCCAGACGTGGGCGACGCTTTCCAGATTCTTGTGGGCCTCACCGGCGGGAATCACTATCGGCTTTGCGCCGAGAATTGCCGCAAACTGGTACTCCACGGGGTAAGCCCACTTCTTCTTGCCTCTTACCAACGGCCAACAATGTTCGCGCGTGTTTTCATCGGTCAGGAAAAACACGTCGTCTGCACATGATTCGACGATTTTTTTCGCCAAATCGTTCTGCACAAATTCCGAAAAAATCAAATTATCTTTCATCGTCTGCAAAATTAACGATTATTTCAAAAAACACAAAAAAAATCGCGGAAAATATAACGAGGGGAAATTTCAGAAATAAACTTTCATTGTTTTTTCGCGTCAAAAACTTAGTTGAACAAATTTTAAAATCATGGTAAAAAGGTCAATTCTTACGCTGCTGCTGACGCTGGCGGCAGCCGTTTCTTTCGCTCAAGAAAGGAAAATATCGGGCACGCTCATCGACGGCGATTCAAAGGAGCCTCTGCCGCAAGTAACCCTGCAATTGCTGAAAATGGACAGCACGTTCGTGGGCGGCGCCGTTTCGGACGAGGAAGGAAAATTCTCGCTGACGGCACCCGAAAACGCCAAATATCTGCTGAAACTGACGAGCGTCGGCTACATCACGGCGCTGAAACGCATCGAAATGGTTGACGACCACGACCTGGCCATGGGCACGGTCGTGATGAACTCCGACGCCATCATGCTGAAAGGCGCGGAAGTGACGGCACTGGCGCAGAAAGTGGTTCTGCGCGAAGACACGTTTATCTACAACTCGGCGGCCTATCGCGTGCCCGAGGGCTCGGTGGCCGAGGAACTGGTGAGGCGACTGCCCGGCGCGCAAATCGACGACGACGGAAAAATCACCATCAACGGCAAGGAGGTGAAGAAAATCAAGGTCGATGGTCGCGAATTCATGACGGGCGACACGCAGACGGCGATGAAAAACCTGCCGACGTCGATCATCGAGAATATCAAGGTGTATGACGAAAAGAGCGACCTGACCCGCATCACGGGCATCGAGGACGGCGAGGAGGAGACGACGCTCGACTTCACCATCAAGCGCGGCATGAACAAGGGCTTCATGTCGAACACCGACTTGGCCATAGGCACGAAAAAGCGCTATTCGGCCCGCGGGATGGGGATGTACACGAAAGACGCGCTGCGCGTGCAACTGATGGGCAGTGCCAACAACACGGGCGACCAGGAGTTTGGCGGCAGGGGCGGCGGCCCGGGACGCGGCAACAACGGCCTGAATGCGTCGAAAATGCTGGGCGTGAACTTCAACTACGAGAAAAAAGACCCCAAAACCAACAAGGACAAACTGGAACTGAGCGGTTCGCTGCGCTGGAACCATCGCGACGGCGACGCCCTGACGCGCACGGCCAGCCAGAATTTCGTCGCACGCACGGGCGCGTATTCCAATAGTATCAACCAGAATTATTCGCGCAGCAACTCGTGGAACGGCCAGATGAAGGTGGAATGGAAGCCCGACTCGATGTGGAACATCAATTTCCGGCCCAACCTGAGTTTCTCGAAGAGCGACGGACGGTCGTGGAGCCAGTCGGCATCGTTCAACGAAGACCCGTATGAATACGCCACCGACCCCTTGGAGCAGATGAGCCTGATTCCGAAGGAGATGAAGGTGAACTGGCGGCGCAATCAGGGCATTTCCTACAGCGACACGAAGCAGGTGGGCGGACGGTTGCAGGTGAACCGCAAGTTGAACACGAAGGGTCGCAACGTGACGCTGCGCGCCGAGGCATCGTACAATGAGGGCGATTCCAAGAATTTCTCGACGAGCACCGTCGATTTGTATCAGGTGATGAACGCGCAGGGCGCCGACTCGATTTATCAGCGCAACCGCTTCAGCATCACGCCGTCGAAGCGCCACTCCTACTCGCTGCAAGCCACCTACAGCGAGCCGATTTTGGAGAAAACCTACCTGCAATTCAGTTATCGCTATCAGTATTCGCGCAACAAGAGCGACCGCGCCACCTACGACTTCTCGAACGTGGGCGAGAGCATTTTCGACGGTCTGACGCCCTATTATCGGGCTTGGGACGACTATCTGAGCCGTCTGGAAAAGCCCTACGAAGACTATCGGAACACGTCGCTGAGCCGGTATTCGGAATACAAGAACCACACGCACAACATCGAACTGACGTTCCGCATGGTGCGCGACAAGTATAATTTAACGGCGGGTGTGATGATGCAGCCGCAACGCTCGAACTTCATCCAGAACTATCAGGGCATCTACGTCGATACGACGCGCACGGTGTTCAACGTGTCGCCGACGCTGAATTTCCGCTACAAGTTCTCGAAAGTATCGACCCTGCGCATCGACTATCGCGGAACGACCCAGCAGCCGTCAATCTCGCAGTTGCTCGACATCTACGACGACAGCGACCCGCTCAACATCTCGCGCGGTAACCCGGGCCTGAAACCGTCGTTCACGCAGAGCCTCAACCTCTTCTACAACGGCTATCAGCAGCACTATATGCGCACGTGGATGACCTTCCTGCGCTTCTCGACGACGAACAACTCGATTTCGTCGATGGTGACCTACGACGAAAAGACCGGCGGACGCACCACACGCCCCGAAAACATCAACGGCAACTGGAACATCCACTGGGGCGGCATGTTCAACACGGCCATCGACAGCGCCGGCGTGTGGAACATCAACACGTTCCCGACCATTGGCTACAACAACCATGTGGGCTACGTGACGCTCGACCGCACTTCGTCGTCGCAGAAGAACACGACGCGCGAAACCACCATCGGCAACCGACTCGGACTGAGTTTCCGTCCCAATCTGGGCACATGGCTGGCGGAGTTTGAACTCGACGGCAACGTGAACTACAGCCACGCCCGCAACAAACTGCAAGAGCAGGCCAACCTCGACACGTGGGTGTTCTCCTACGGCGGCTCAATCAACATCACCGCGCCGTGGGGAACGTCGATTGCGATGAACATCCACGAGCGAAGCCGTCGCGGCTACGACGACAAGTCGATGAATACCAATGAACTGCTCTGGAACGCGCAGATTTCGCAGACCTTCCTCAAGGGCAGGAACCTCTCGGTGATGCTGCAATTCTACGACATCCTGCACCAGCAGTCGAACTTCAGCCGTATGCTCGATGCGTGGCAGCGCCGCGACACGTGGTACAACAGCATCAACTCCTACGCCATGCTCCACGTGGTCTATCAGTTCAACGTGTTTGGCGGGAAACAGGGTCGCGACCGCATGATGGGCCCCGACGGGCCCGATGCTCCACCTGAGGGCGGGCCAAGAGGCGGCAACCGTCCGAATGGCGGCGGGCCGAGAGGCGGATTCGGCGGTGGTTTTGGCCGTCCGCGCTTCTAAAAATCAGGAAAAACGGCCTATTTGAGGCAGAAAATACAGAAAAAACATGAAAAAAAGACTCACAGCAATCGTGATGGCGGTCGTTTTCGCGACGACGGCATGGAGCCAGCAAATCAAAGGCACGTGGCACGGCCAACTCGACCTTCAGGTCATGAAGTTGAACCTCGTCTTCCACTTCAACGAAGACGGAACTTTCGCGCTCGACTCGCCCGACCAAGGCGCAAAAGGCATCAAAGGAGAAATCAAGGAACTGACCGACAAGCAGGTCAGCGTGGCCGTTGCGACCATCGGGGCGAGTTTCTCCGGAGAGTTGCAAGACGGGAAAATCATGGGAAAATTCCAGCAGATGGGCCGTGAAATGCCGCTGACCTTAACGCCCGGCGACCTCGTTCGCCAGCGTCCGCAGACACCCCGGCCGCCCTACCCTTACGAAATGCGCGAAGTGACGTTCTCCAACGCCGAGGCCAACGCGACCTTCGCCGGCACGCTGACGCTGCCGGCCGACTTCAACAAGCAGAAAAGGCGGCCTGTGGTGCTGATGGTCACGGGGAGCGGATTGCAGAACCGCGACGAGGAACTTTTCGACCATCGGCCGTTTGCCGTCATTGCCGACTTTCTGGCGCGGAACGGCATCGCCTCGCTCCGCTACGACGACCGAGGCTTCGGCCAATCGACGGGCGACGTCAGCCAAGCCACGACGGCCGATTTCGCCAACGATGCCGAGGCTGGAATCCGCTTTCTGCGCTCGCTGAAAGAGGCGAAAAAGCCCCTTTTCTCGAAAATCGGCATCCTCGGCCACAGCGAAGGCGGTTCGATTGCCTTCATGTTGGGTGCGCGGAAAGCGGTCGATTTCATCGTGGCGCTCGCCGCGCCGGGCATCAAAGGCGACTCGCTGCTGGTGGAGCAGACCAATGCGCTGCTGCGCCTGAGCGGTCAGCCCGCGAAAATGACGCTCAAGCAGATGCGCGTGATGATGGCGATGCAGGAAACGAACCCGTGGTATGAGTATTTCGCGGACTACGACCCGACGGCCGACATTGCCGCCACGAAATGCCCCGTTTTTGCGCTGAACGGCAGTCTCGACAGCCAAGTTCTCGCCGGGAGCAACCTCAATGCAATTCACAATTTGAAATTCAACACTCAACATTCTAAATTCAAAGTCTATCCCGGCCTCAACCACCTCTTCCAACACGCCACGACCGGCGCAACCACCGAATACGGAACCATCGAGGAGACCATTTCCGAGGAGGTCTTGAACGACATTGCCGAGTGGATTCAAACGCTGAAATAAACAAAAAAAGTGCATCGACAAGTTTGTCGATGCACTTTTTCCTATGCCGTAAAACCTCA
>JAFUVC010000098.1 GCA_017483785.1 Prevotella sp. | reverse complement strand
GTAATCTGCACATTATTAAATATAATTTATGATTTCGGGGCCGAATTTCTGACAAAATCGCGAAATTTCGGGTCAGAACAAGGGCTCTGTGGAGCAGGCATTCGGTGCGCGGATGCGAATGCTCTTGGCGATGGTGGGCGCGATGCGATCGACGGTGACGGGCGTCTGTACGTGGCCCGACGGCGTTCCTGCGCCGAAGAAAATGATGGGGAAGGGGATGTAGCCCGACCGCGACGTGAACGACTCGTTGGTGTCTTCGTTCTGGAGCCGCCATCCGGGAGCCACTTCGATGATGATGTCGCCGCTGAGGCTCGGATTGAAGCCGTTGCGGAGTTTCAGGATGTCGTTGTTGCCTGCGAGCAGTCGCTCCGACGTGTAAACATCGGCAATTCCGGCGTTTTGCACGAGGAAATCCTGTGCGCGTTGCAGCAGTTCCGACATGTTGATGCGCTTTTCCTCAATCAGTTTGTGGTTGAGGTACATCTGGTTCGAAAAACACATTTCCACATAGCGGCCCTGCCCATAAACGGCGCTCAGGAACATGTTCAGCAGGTTGGCCGTGCGGTTGATGTAGAACGTGCCCGTCGGGATGCGGTATTGCGAGAGGTCGCTTTCGCGCTCGTCGGCGTGGCCCGTGCTGGTCACCACGAAAAGCACCCGATTGTTGCCTACGGCTCGCTCAATGCCCGTGATGAGGCGGCTGATGGAGTTGTCGAGTTGCATATAGACGCTTTCCATTTCGGTCTGCCAGTCTGTCGCAATTCCGTCGGGGTTGGCCGCCGAGAGCGTCACCATGAGCATGTCGCTGATTTCGTCGGCTCCCATGGCCGAACCTTTGACTACCTTGAGCGACATATCCACGACTTCCTCGTTCGTAAGTTGCTTGTTCTTAACAATATCCCGAGTTACGTTTGTGTTTGACTTGAACCATTCCGGAGCCGTGGCGGAGTAGTAGGTCGAGGTGCGCCAATGGGTGTTGCTGGCGTCAATCCAGAGC
Organism: Prevotella sp.; assembly: GCA_017483785.1. GTDB lineage: Bacteria > Bacteroidota > Bacteroidia > Bacteroidales > Bacteroidaceae > Prevotella. The sequence goes on along the minus strand of JAFUVC010000098.1, from coordinate 3,908 downwards.
ACTCCGTTGGCGGCGTGGCCTGCCGACAAAATGGCAGATTCCTTGCTGGCCGCCACGCTCCAGACGATGGCCGACCCTTGCGTGCTGACCTTCAGTTCGTCGCCAATCGTCGAGGTCATCAGGCGGTGGGGCGAGGCGAAATGCATGGGGTCGTCAACGCAGAAAATGGGCCGCAGCGTCTTCCTGTCGAGCCATCGGTTGGCGATGATGCCGTGGTAGTAGGGCGTCGTGCCCGTCACGACGGTGCTGACGGCCGAGGCGTTGTCAACCGGCGAAAACGGGTAGGCCGCCACGTCATAGACCATGCCGTCTTTCATCAGTTTTCGGAATCCGTCGGCCTTGTAGAGCGGCGTGAAGGCCTCCAGATAGTCGGTTCGCAACTGGTCGATGGTGATGTTGACGACGAGCCGCGGTGCCAGTTGTATGGCCTGCATTTCCGTGCCGGTGATGACGGCTATGATGAGTGCGAGATATTTATTCATTTTTTAATCAAATATTGGATTCTAATTAACAAAATCAGTGCCAAAAGCGTCAAACCTACGGCGTAGTGCTGGTAATAGCCTAAGAAAAAATGGGCCAATTGTCCAATGAACAAAAAGAAAATGCACCAGAGGTAGAAATTCCAGAACCAGTGGGTTCGGTTTTTCCGGAGTGCGGCGTAGCATCCGACCAGCGCAAGCGGATTGAGCAGCAGAATCTGCAAGTTGAGGCTGACGGTGGGGTGCTCCGAGAAAATCATGGCCGTCAGGATGAGGCCGCAGAGGCCGAGAACCAGCAGCAACAGCGCGTCGAACCACCAGAACCATCTTTTCACCAAGAATTTTTCGACCATCGTCAGGGCGATGACGACAGCAAGCAGGGCGAAAATGCAAAAAAGCGGCGTAAACAGCGATTTCTGGGCACTGTTCGGCTGCACTTGAACGATGTGGTACATGCTATCGACGAGCAGTCGGGCGGTTCTCCCCGAATCCGCGACAACGGCCTCGTTGATGTCGTTCATCAGGTAAATGGGCAGGAACTGCCGCTCAGCGGCCGTGGTCGGCTTGTCGGCTTTCAGGCCTAAGAGCAGGTCGTTTCCGAACTCCGTCCACGGGTGGTCGTCGGTGTAGGAGTGAATCAGTTGGCGAAAGGAGAGGTTTTCGCCGTTTGGCTCGCGGTACTGCACGGGCCGATCCATGTTTTCGACAATCATGTCGCGGGCGCGCGTCGTGCAGTTATCGTAGAAAATGTTATAGCGATAGACGCGGTTTTCGGGGCGGTAATTCTCGGCCAGTGCCTGCGCGATGCGCAGTTTCTCGTCGGGCGTCAGGTTGAGCCGCTGTTCCTTGACCCAGCGGCCCTCGTAGGCGTAGATGGCGCAAAACTCGTCGAACGGCTGAATGCTCATCGTGTAGTCGGTGAGGCCGAGGATGAAGCGCAGCACGAAGTGCGACTTGCTCATGTCGAACGTGCCGTAGTTCACGGCGATGTCTTCGCCCGTGTTGAGGTTTTTCAGGCGGATGGCCGTATGGCCGTAAATGGAATAGGCCTCGCTGCCGGGCCCGCACGTAATCAGGCTGACGAGAAGGGAATCTTCAGCACTCGACGACGGCGTGTTTTCGGCTTGCGCACTGAGCGACGGGAAAAATGTTAAAAACAGAAAAATACCCGCGCAAAAGGTTCTTAAAAAGTATTTAAAACGTTTCACATTGCAAAATTAGTTTATATTTTGCACTTTTCGTGCGTTTATCTCGATTTTTTTCAATAATTTTGCATCCAATTAGTGAAAGTCAATCAGATTTTGGCAAAAATTGCGAATGAAAATCATGTATAGAAAGACAATATTTGCGGGCATTCTCATGTGGAGTGCCATGACAGCATCGGCGCAGAGTGGAACGAACTCGCCCTATAGCCAGTATGGATTTGGAACGATTTCCGAGCAGGCCGGAGGCCCGGGAAGGGGCATGAACGGCCTCGGAATCGCCTATCGCGAGCACAATCAGGTGAATGCGCTCAATCCGGCCTCGTATGCCAGTCTCGACTCGATTACCTTCATTTTCGACGTGGGCTTGTCGGGCCAACTGACGAATTTCAAGGAAAACGGCAAGAGCGTGAACGCGAAAAACGCCAATTTCGAGTATGTCATGGCCGGATTTCGTCTGGCGCGGCGGCTCGGACTGAGTTTCGGCGTGCTGCCCTACACGAATGTGGGCTACAGTTACAGCACGTCGCAAAAAATCGACGCCTCGACCACCGATGTCTTCACCACCACCTTCACGGGCAAGGGCGGCCTTCACGAGGCTTATCTCGGTCTGGGCTGGGAGCCGATTAAGGGCATTTCGTTCGGTGTGAACGGAGGCTATCTGTGGGGCGGCTACGACCGCACGGTCTCCAACAGCTATAGCGACAGCCACGTGAACACGCTTTCAAAGACTTACTCGGCGAGCGTGCGCAATTACAAACTCGATTTCGGCCTGCAACTCTCGGCCCGCCTGTCGAAGAAAGACCAGATTACGCTGGGCGCAACCTACGGCATTGGCCATAAAATCGGCGGAAAGCCGTCGTGTCAGGTGATTTCCTTCAATCCGCAGACGTCGGTGGCCGACACGGTTTCCTATCCGCGAAACGGCGAACTGGATTTGGAGATTCCCACGAGTTTCGGCGCCGGACTGATGTGGTATCACGACGGAAAAATTAAAATCGGCGTCGATTACACGCTGCAAAAGTGGTCTTCGGTGAAAAGTGCCGAATACGCCGTCGTTGACAACGTGGCCGACCTCCGGCTGACGGAAAATTGCTTCCGCGACCGCCATAAGGTTTCGCTGGGAGCGGAAATCTGCCCGGGCGGAGAAATGAGCCGCAAGTTCCTCGGACGCATACGCTATCGTGCGGGCGTGGCCTACGCTACACCTTATTTAAAAATAAATGGGCACGACGGTCCGAAAGAACTCACGGCGAGCCTCGGTTTCGGCATTCCCATCCTCCACGGGTGGAACAAACCCTCGTTTCTCAATATCAGTGCGCAATACGTCAGACAGGACTGCAAGCAGTTCATCACGGAAAACACGTTCCGCATCAACATTGGCCTGACCTTCAGCGAGCGCTGGTTCGACAAGTGGAAAGTGGAGTAGTTTGAAGCGATGAAACCTCAGCGAATCGTCTTTTTAGTCGCTTTTCTGGCACTATTTGCAGCCTGTCAGGAGCAGCACGAGCACATCGCACCCGCCGTGAATCCGCGCGACTCGGTGCCGATGATGACCAGTTACGGCGTGAACGCGCTGATTTCCGACTCCGGCGTCATCAAATACCGCATCGTCACCGAGCAGTGGGACTTCAATCCCAACGTAAACCCCTCGCGCTCGATTTTTGAAAAAGGCCTTTTTCTGACCCAGTTCGACGAGAAATTCCACGTGCAGGGCTATATCCAGTGCGACACGGCCTATAACTACGACAAAATGCGGCTCTGGGAACTGCGCGGACGCGTCAGAATCCTGACGAAAGACGGGCTCCGCTTCACCAGCGAGCAACTTTTCTGGGACGAGGGCAAGCACGAGTTCTACTCCTACGTCTATTCAAAACTCGTGACACCCGAGCGCACCCTGCAAGGCACCTATTTCCGCAGCGACGACCGCATGACCCACTACTACGTGTCGAACTCGAAGGGGGCTTTCGAGAAGAGCGACTTCGACGGTTCCGACGGCGAAAAACCGGCCGATTCCGGCGACGACCAGCCGCCATTCCGCGACATGTCGCAACCCCAGCGCAAATCGACCCGATAAACACAACGAAATATGGAAGGACAAGTAGATATACCGTTATTGATAGGCATTTTCGTGGCCATGGTGTTTTCCGCCTTTTTCTCGGGCATGGAAATCGCCTTCGTGTCGAGCAACCGCCTGCTGGCCGAGATGGACAAGGGCAAAAACAGC
>JAFUVC010000097.1 GCA_017483785.1 Prevotella sp. | reverse complement strand
GTGGGGCCGAAGGTGTAGATGGCTCCGAGCGCGGTGGCTCCGAGTTCGCCTTCGAGTTGTCCGCTGACGGTGAGGCTGGTCTGCTGTCCGAAGAAGTCGTCGTCGTAGATAATCTTTCCGTTTTCGTCCTTCTGGAGGTCGTAGAGGTTCTTCGTGGTCACTTGGAACATGTTTCCTGCGCCCTCGCAGTCGCTGGCGGTGATGAGCGGCGTGTGGAAATAGAAGAATCCGTGCTCGTGGAAATAGGTGTGGATGGCCATCGCCATGTTGTGGCGGATGCGCATCACGGCACCGAAGGTGTTCGTGCGCAGGCGCATGTGGGCATGCTGGCGCATGTATTCGAAGCTCTGGCCTTTCTTCTGCATCGGGTAGTCGGCGCCGCAAGTGCCGAGCACTTCTATTTTCGCTGCCTGAATCTCGACGGCCTGTCCTGAGCCGACGCTCTCGACAAGTTGTCCTTCAACACTGAGGCAGGCGCCGGTGGTGATGAGTTTCATCTGCTCCTCATCGAATTTCTCGGCGTCGGCCACGATTTGAATGTTTTTAATGGTCGAACCGTCGTTCAAGGCAATAAAATGCACGTTTTTAGAGCCTCGGTGGGTTCTTACCCAACCTTTTGCGCAAACTTCGCCGCCCGGCTGGGCAGCAAGTAAATCTATAATTTTTGTCCGTTTCATAATTATCTTCTTTATTCAAACGCTCCCATTCTTAGCATTTCTACTTCTTTCTCGGTGAGGAATCGCCAGTCGCCGCGGCGCACGTTCTTCTTCGTCAGTCCGGCAAACTGCACGCGGTCGAGTTTGATGACGCGATAGCCCAGATGCTCGAAAATGCGGCGGACGATGCGGTTGCGACCGCTGTGAATCTCGATGCCTACCTGCGACTTGTCAGTCTCGTGGGCATATTCCACGGAGTCGGCCTTGATTTCGCCGTCTTCGAGCGTGATGCCCTCGGCAATCTGGCGCAGGTCGTGGGCAGTTACGTTCTTGTCGAGATAGACGTGATAGACCTTCTTCTTCAAGAAACGCGGGTGGGTCAACTTCGAGGCCAGTTCGCCGTCGTTGGTCAGCAGGAGTACGCCCGTGGTGTTGCGGTCGAGGCGGCCAACGGGATAGATTCGCTCGGGACAGGCGTCTTTCACGAGTTCCATCACGGTCTTGCGGTTCTGCGGGTCATCGCTGGTGGTGACGGTGTCTTTCGGCTTGTTGAGCAGCACATACACCTTCTTCTCCATCGTGACGGGCTGGTCGTGGAACTTCACGCTGTCGGAGCGCATCACTTTCGTGCCGAGTTCCTTCACCACCTCGCCATTCACCGTGACCACGCCGGCAAGGATGAAGTCGTCGGCCTCGCGACGCGAGCATACGCCGGCATTGGCAAGATATTTGTTCAAACGCACGGGAGCATTGGGGTCGATGTGTTCTTCCTTATACTCGATGCGCTTCTTCATGCTGTATTTTGCATGAGGATTGTAATCGGCAGTGCGCGGGCGGTAGTTCGACTGACGCGGACGGAATCCGTCTTGCCGCTGATAGTCGCCATACTGCTGACGGCCGTAGGGTCTGCTGCCACCATAGGGACGCTGCTGGAAATCGCCGCCGCGCTCCTGTCTGTCGCCGTAGGGACGGGGCTGATACGGGCGCTGCTGATAGGGCCTTTCCGAAGAGTCGCTGCCATATCGCGGACGATATCCTTGATTACGGGGTGCTCTGTATTCGTCGTTTCCGCCATATCGCGGACGGAAGGGACGCTGAGGTTGCTGGAGCCCTGCTCCAAATCCTTCTGGGCGGAAGCCCTCGTCGTCACGACGCGAGTAGCCCTTCCCATAGGATGTAGATTGTTTGTTGATGCGAGGACGCGGCGGGCGGCTGTCAGGCCGGTAGTCTCTCCTGTAGTTACGCACTGGCTCGTAGCCCTCACGGCCTTGCCCAGTTCTTTCTTCCGACAACTCCTGTTGTCTCTCTTCAAAGTCTTTTACCATGGTTTTGCTTAGAAATTGTGATTGTTAATACTAAAATTACTTATCCTGATTCTCATCATTATCGTCCTATTATATATAATAAGGTGTATTACGAACTGATTCCTGTGTAGTTTTCCGGCGTAATGGCCGCCAGTTCCGACTTCACTTCTCTGCTGACATCGAGATTGGCGATGAAAGTTGCGATGGTGTCGGCAGTCATCATTTCGTTGGTCCGGGTCAGGGCTTTCAGGGCCTCATAGGGTTTCGGGTAGCCCTCGCGACGCAGAATCGTCTGGATGGCCTCGGCCACAACAGCCCAATTCTCAGCGAGGTCTTCATGGAGTTTCCGCTCGTTGAGGATGAGTTTTCGCAGGCCTTTCAGCGTGCTTTGCATGGCGATGACACTATGGGCGACGGGCTGGCCGATGTTGCGGAGCACGGTACTGTCGGTGAGGTCGCGCTGCAGGCGGCTGACGGGGAGTTTCTGGGCGAGGAACTGCAAAATGGCATTCGCCATGCCGAGATTTCCCTCTGAATTTTCAAAGTCGATGGGATTCACCTTGTGCGGCATGGCACTTGAGCCGACTTCCCCCTCCTTGATGCGCTGCTTGAAGTATTCCATCGAGATATACATCCAGATGTCGC
>JAFUVC010000096.1 GCA_017483785.1 Prevotella sp. | reverse complement strand
CGAGTTGCAGGTGGAACTCTCGAAGGAACTCGGCACCGACGTGAAGCGCGAATACGACCACGAGGTGAACGACGAGGAACTGCGCGAGCGCATCTCGAAAGAACTCTACCAGTCCGTCTATGACGTGACGAAGCAGGCCCTCGAGAAGCATGCCCGCGCCGAGGCTTTCGAGAAGATTCGCGAGGACTTCAAGGAGAAATATGCCGCCGAGAACGCCAGCCTGACCGAAGACGAACTCGACGAGAAGGCTGCCATGATTGACCGCTACTACCACGACGTGGAGCGCGACGCCATGCGCCGCTGCATCCTCGATGAAGGCATCCGCCTCGACGGCCGCAAGACCGACGAAATCCGCCCCATCTGGTGCGAAGTTTCGCCGCTGCCCATGCCCCACGGAAGCGCACTCTTCACGCGTGGCGAGACGCAGTCGCTCTCGACCTGCACGCTCGGCACGAAACTCGACGAAAAACTCGTTGACGACGTGCTCGACAAGAGTTACATGAAGTTCCTGCTCCACTACAACTTCCCGCCGTTCTCGACGGGCGAGGCGAAGGCACAGCGTGGTGTAGGCCGCCGTGAAATCGGCCACGGCCATCTCGCATGGCGCGGACTGAAGGGCCAACTTCCCCAAGACTATCCCTACACCATCCGTCTGGTGAGCCAGATTCTCGAGTCGAACGGTTCCAGTTCGATGGCAACCGTCTGCGCCGGAACGCTCGCCCTGATGGACGCCGGTGTACCCATCAAAAAGCCCGTTTCGGGCATCGCCATGGGCCTCATCAAGAACCCGGGCGAAGATAAATTTGCCGTGCTCAGCGACATCCTCGGCGACGAGGACCACCTCGGCGACATGGACTTCAAGACCACCGGCACGAAAGACGGCCTGACCGCCACGCAGATGGACATCAAGTGCGACGGCCTGTCGTTTGAGATTCTCGAAAAGGCCCTGATGCAGGCCAAGGCCGGCCGTGAGCACATCCTCGGCAAACTCACCGAGACGATTGCCGAGCCGCGTCCCGACCTCAAGCCGCACGTTCCGCGCATCGAGCAGTTCGACATTCCGAAAGAATTCATCGGTGCCGTCATTGGCCCGGGCGGAAAAATCATCCAGCAGATTCAGGAAGACACGAAGGCCGTTATCGTCATCGACGAAATCGACGGCGTGGGCAAGGTGCAGGTTTCCGCGCCCGACCGCGACAGCATCGACGCTGCCATCCGCAAGATTAAGGCCATCGTGGCCGTTCCCGAGGTGGGCGAAGTCTATGAGGGAACCGTGCGTTCCATCATGCCCTACGGCTGCTTCGTGGAAATCATGCCCGGCAAGGACGGCCTGCTCCACATTTCGGAAATCGACTGGAAGCGCCTTGAGAGCGTCGAGGAAGCCGGTCTGCACGAGGGCGACAAAATCAACGTGAAACTGTTGGAAATCGACCCGAAGACCGGAAAATACAAACTCTCGCATCGCGTGCTCATCCCGAAACCCGAGGGCTACGTGGAGCGCGAGCGTCGTCCGCGCAACAACGACCGCCGCAACGGCAACAACGACCGTCGCCAGAACAACGGCGAGCGTGGCGGCTTCCGTCCGAACAACCGCTTCTCGGGCGTTCAGGAGCGCAACGCCGAAGATGTGCAAGAGCCCACGACCGAGCCTCGCGACTTCAACGACACGCTCGACCACGATTTTGATTTCTAATCAAGTCTAAGTGATAAAGGAGAAACGAGGTGTTGGAAAGCACCTCGTTTTTTGATTTTTTATGTTTTTCGCAACAAGATTTCCGACGAAAATCTTGCTCGTTTCAAAAAAAATCCCTACCTTTGCCCCCGAAAGATAACGCGCAGACACAAAAAAGATAACAATGGCCCCCGGAGGGCTGATGATTCCGACATTGAGCATTTGTCGGGATTTCTTTTTTTTGCGGTCAGCGTAAAGAAAGTTTGAACAATCATAACCAAAAAAAATAACAGAAAAAAATTATGGCATACATGTCTCAAGAAGGCTACGACAAACTGTTGGCCGAACTCAAAAGGCTCGAGGTAATCGAGCGACCGAAAGCCTCGGCGGCAATAGCCGAAGCACGTGACAAGGGCGACCTGAGCGAAAACTTCGAATACGAATCGGCGAAGGAGGCACAGGCTCACCTCGAAGACAAAATCAACCAGTTGAAGCGCACCATTGCCGACGCCAAAATCGTGGACACGTCGCGCCTCAGCGCCGACTGCGTGCAGATTCTCTCGAAAGTGGAACTCACCAACCTGACGACTGGCCAGCAGATGAAATACACCATCGTCAGCGAGCAGGAGGCCAACCTTCGCGAGGGCAAAATCTCGATTACCACGCCGATTGCGCAGGGCCTGCTCAACAAGAAAGTGGGCGAAACCGCCGAAATTCAGGTGCCGCGCGGAACCATCACGCTGCGCATCGACAGCATCTCCATCTAAAACTTCCCTCTCCGAGGGGAAAGGAGTTGGAAGGAGTTAAAAGGGAGTTAAGAGGTTTCCGACCTCTGGAGTTAAAGGACAAATGCTTTTTCAATCACGAAAACTAATGACTGCTAACTCCTGCTAACTCCTAAGCGAAGCGAACTAACTCCTAAGCGAAGCGATAACTACTAATATAAAATAACATGAGTATTTTCAGCAAAATTGCAGCCGGCGAGATTCCCTCGTACAAATGTGCGGAAAGCGAGAAGTTCTACGCCTTCCTCGACATCAACCCGCTCACCGTGGGCCACACGCTCGTGATTCCGCGTCGCGAAGTGGACTATTATTTCGACCTCGACGACGACGAACTGGCCGAAATGCAGGTGTTTGCCAAGCGCGTGGCCAAGGCCGTGGGACAGGCATTCCCGTGCAAGAAAGTGGCGCAGGTGGTGCTCGGACTGGAAGTTCCCCACGCCCACATCCACCTGATTCCCATGCAGACGGAGGCCGATGCCGACTTCCGCCGCGAGAAACTCAAACTCACCCCCGAGGAGTTCGAGGCTGCCGCCGCAAAAATCCGCGAGCAATTCGAAAAACAATAGGCCAATATGCAGATACTGTTGATCAACGACATGGTCGGGCATAGCAAGGTGGGCATGGGTGCCATGCTCCCCGTGCTGTCGTATCTGGGCCATCCCACGTTCAACCTGCCGACGGCGCTCGTCTCCAACACGTTCGACTACGGCAAGTTCCGGGTGCTCGACACGACGGAATACATCCGCGAGACGCTTCCCGTCTGGAAGGAACTCGGGTTCCGCTGCGACGCCATCTGCACGGGCTGTATGTTCTCCGAAGAGCAGGCGACGCTCGTGGCCGACTATTGTCGGGAGCAGAGCGCGCAGGGCACCGTCGTCTTCGTGGACCCCGTCATGGGCGACGGCGGACGGCTCTACAACGGCATGACCATGCGGCAGGTGGACATCATGCGGCGCATGGTGGCCGTGGCCGACCTCACTTTCCCGAACTACACCGAGGCCTCGCTGCTTGCGGGGATGCCCTTCCGCCAAGAGGGAATCAGTCGCGAAGAGGCCATTCAGTTGGTCGATAAACTGCGTGAAATCGGCGCTAAATCGGTCATCGTCACCAGTTGCGTCATTGACGGCCAGCACTGCGTGGCGGGCTATAACCACGCCGACAACGACTATTTCTTCCTGAACTACGAGGAAATTCCGGGCCTTTTCCATGGCACGGGCGACCTCTTCTCGGCCATTCTCATCGGCCACGTGCTCAATCAGGAGCCGCTCAAGGAGAGCACTCGCCGCACGATGGATGCCATTTACAAAATCATCAGCCTCAACAAAGACCTCGACGACAAACACCGTGGAATTCTTATTGAGCAGTTCTTAAATTACGTATATAAAAGTCAAGAAAGGTAAATAAATATTCTGACGACCCCTGTATGTAAAAAATTATTTGTATCTTTGTCGAAATTTCGTCTATACATTAATTTTTTACTGATATGTTACGCAAAAACTTTTTACTAACCCTGCTCGGGCTTCTGGCCGGATTCTCTGGCGAAGCGTGGGCACAAGGCAGTTTCGGCGTGGTTTCGCAGACGCTGCCCAATCCTACCAACGAGCCGAAAGAGGTGTTTCCTGTGCCCTCGGAACGGCAGATGAAATGGCAGGAAACGGAATTTTATGCTTTTTTCCACTACGGAATGAATACTTATACAGGTCTGGAGTGGGGAAATGGCGACGAAAACGTGAACACATTCGCACCGACGCGCAAACCCGACCCCGAACAGTGGCTCCGCCTGTGTAAGGCTGCCGAGATGAAGGGCGGAATTGCCGTGGTGAAGCACCACGACGGCTTCTGCCTGTGGCCCACGGAGACGACCAACCACCATTGCCAGAACTCGTCGAACAAGTTTGCAAAAGAAACCAACATTCCGCGCGATTTCGCAGCCGCAGCTAAGAAACTGGGCATGAAATACGGTTTTTATGTGTCGCCGTGGGACCGCAACAGCGCCCACTACGGCACCGACAAGTACGTCACCGACGTGTTCCTGCGCCAGTGTTTCGAACTCTCGCAGTATGGCACCGACCAGTTTGAGATGTGGTTCGACGGTGCCCGGGGCGGCACAGGCTACTACGGCGGCTCATACGGCTCGCGCGACATCGACGAGAGCTATTATTACGACATTCCCAACCTTCGCGACAGCGTTCACCGCGTCTGCCCCGACATCATTCTCTGGGGACTCGGCGGCGAGGCCCGCTGGTGCGGCACGGAGAGCGGCTACACCAACGAAACCACTTGGTCGATGGGCTCGGGTCTGAGCGGCAGCGAGACCGAATGGAAGTGGAACCCCAGCGAGAGCGACGCCAAGGCCACGAGCCACGGCTGGTTCTACCACGACGGCGAATGGCCGAAAGACAGCGAGACGCTCTTCAAGATGTATCTCGAAACCGTAGGCCGCAACGCCACGCTCATCCTGAACTTCCCGCCGAACAAGGCAGGCAGGCTGACCGATGCCGACAGCACCCAACTCTACGACTTGGGCAACAAACTGCGCTCGCGCTTCAAGACCGATCTCGCCAAGACCGCATCGGTTCGCGCCACGCTGACGCGCTCCGGCGGAAACTACGACGTCAGCAACCTCATCGACGGCGACAAGAACACCTATTGGGCGACGGACGACGGACAGAAATCGGCCACCATCACCTTCACGTGGGACTCGCCCCAGACCGTCCGCTACGTCATGTTGCAGGAATTCATCCGCAAGGGACAGCGCGTGAAAGGCTTCTCGATTGAAACAACCGCCGACGGCACGACGTGGACGCCGCGTGCGACGAACATCCAGACGACAACCATCGGCTACAAGCGCATCATCCCGCTGAACGGCAGTACGTCAGACAGCTACGGCTCAGGCTACAAAGTGCGTGGCCTGCGTGTGAAAATCACCGACAGCCGCGCCTGCCCGCTGCTTCATACGTTGAGTGTTTACTAATCTACTAAAAGCGACAGAATTATGAAAAAGAAAATCATATATATGAGCCTGATGATGGCTTTTCAGCCACTTTTCGCAGTGGCACAGGTAGCAGAAGTGACATTCGACACCAACGACTATGCTTCCATCGGCGTTTACGACGCGTGGGAGAACTCCCCGTTCCGCACGGGCCAGTTGCAGGGCAACGTGGCCGTGATTGACAATCCTTATACGGAAGTTGACGAAATTCTCGGCATAGCCCCGAATGGCACTGCGAAGGTGCTTGCCGTGCAGCGTTCGCGCTACGGCTCCAACCAGTTCGGCGCCCGCATCGACCTGAAGCAGCCCTTCTCGCTGAAGCCCCAGACGCAATACGTTCACGTGTTGGTGCATCGCCCCGTGAGCGGCCGCGTCATGCTGATGGGACTCGGCAAGCATCGCGAGGCCAGTTGGGCCGGACAGAGCAAGGAAGTGGAGCAGTTCTGGTCTCTCAGCATGACGACCGTGCAGCCCGACCGTTGGGTAGATGCCGTGTTTGCCGTCAAGGGCGTGAGCGGCGTTGACATCCATAGCCTCGTGCTCGTTCCAGAGTGCGAATCGCCCCACGACCTCGCCGAGGATTTCATCGCCTATATCGACCAGATCGTAGTGAACACGAGCAGTTCGCCGATGGTGCAGTATGGGGAATATCCCACCAACTTCGACAAGGAATCGACGAAGGCAACGCGTGGCGACCGCGGTATTCTCAGCGTGGGCCTGCAAAACGTGCAGACGCTCAGCGTGACCAGCAGTCCCTCGACGTCAGACCCCCTTTATCGTGACAAGATGGAGACGAGTTTCCCCGTGAAGCCCGGACAGAGCGTGAAGCCCGTCTTCGGCTACAAAGGAACGTGGATGTCGGGCTATGCCTATGTCGATTACGGCAAGGACGGCAAGTTCAACTACGACATCAACGACAACGGCACGCCTGCCGCAGGTAGCGACCTTGTCAGCTACTCGGCCTATCAAAATGGAAACGGATGGTACAACAGTGCCGGAACGAAGGTGAACGACGGCAACACGCTCACGATGCCCAACTTCACCATTCCCGCATCTACGCCGCTGGGCTTCTACCGTATGCGCTTCAAGGTCGATTGGAACAGCATCGACCCGGGCGGCAACATGGCCGACGGCAACACCATCATGGGCAATGGCGGCGGCATCGTCGATGTGCGCCTGAATGTGCATGGCGACAACGTCAGCGTGATGGAAGACAACCGCAACGGCGAAATCCTGAACGGCGACGGCACGTCGCTCGTCACCTCGACACCCTTCGGAAAGGCATTCACCATCAAACTGAACCCCGAAAACGGCTTCAGCTACAACGGCGTGCGCATCCGCCACGGCTACAACCTCACGGGCGACAGCCTCGTGTATGGCACTCCGCAATATGTCGATGAAATCGTCTATCGCGACCAGTTCGACGAAAACGACTGCTACACCGTGAAAGCGGAGTGGGTCGATGGCGATATCCTGCTCGAAGGCCTGTTCGTCGAGAAAGGTACGGAAATGGAATTCAACTATCCCATCAACTACGATAAGGAAACAGCCGTAATCGGCCGCGACGACCGTAGGCTGAACGCCGTGACGATGGGCGAGGTGACTTACACGCTTCCCGCCGGGAAACGCCTCTACAACGAGGATATGTCGAAGACGTTTTTCGCCAAGTCGGGTGAAAATCTCAACGTGCAGTTCAGTTTCTCGAGCGATTGGATGCACGGCTACGTCTATGTCGATAAGGGTCAGGACGGCAATTTCGACGTCGGCAGCGTTGATAAGGGCGTCATCGGCAGCAACAGCGACGTGATGACTTTCGCTTTCTGGAGCGGCGACAACACCAACGGACAGTCGGGCTACAACAGCAAAGGCGTCAGCCTCACGGGAAATGCCCGCAACGTGCTCAATCCGCCGTCTTTTACGCTGCCCGCCTTGGCCGACGGCTTCTATCGCATCCGCTTCAAGGTGGATTGGAACGAAATTGACCCGGGCGGCAACACCACCGCTGCCAACAACATCATCCACAACGGCGGCGGAATTGCCGATGCGCGTCTGCGCGTGTTCAGCGGCTCGAGCGTCAGCCTGACGGTGGAAAACAGCGAGGGCGGAAGCCTGACGGCTGCCGGAGGCTCTGCGCTGCCTGCAACAATTCCGTTCAACACGGTTCTGGCACTGGTGGCTGCACCGGCAAGCGGCTATGTCATCGACGAACTTCAGGTCACCCACGGCGTCCTGACTGGTGAGGAGAAAATTAACAGCGTTCCACAGCGTCTGACAACGGTCTATTCGGCCGACGAATTCGACGAGAATGCGTTTACGCTGCCTGCCGAAATCGTGGATGGCGACGTGGTTTTGCGCCCTGTTTTCAAGAAAGACGGCTCAACGGGCATTAGCGACGTTACCGAAAACCGAATGCAGAATGGCGACACCTACGACCTGCAGGGCCGTAAGATGAACCGCAACGCGCAACTGCCCAAAGGCATGTATATCATGAATGGAAAGAAAGTCGTGATGCCGTAAAAGGATATTTGGATAGCAAGAAAAACCGTTTTGCAAGCGATTGCAAAACGGTTTTTTGCGTTAAACGAAGTCGTTGCCCTTGCGGAGTTGTACGTCGTTGATGTATTTTCGTATCAGGTCAGACGAGTCTTCCTTCTTGCAGATGAGCAGCACGTTGTCGTGCTCGGCCACGATGTAGCCGTCGAGCCCGTTGACAATGGCCAGTCGCCCGTCAGACAATTTGATGATGTTGTTGTGGCTGTCGTCGATGATGACGTCGCTGTCGATGATGACGTTGTCGTCGGCATTTTTCGAATACGCCTCGTAAATGCTGTGCCACGTTCCCAAATCGGCCCATCCGAAGTCGCATTTCATGACATAGACCTCGTCGGAATGCTCGAGAATGCCATGCTCGATTGAAACATTCGGGAAGGCCGGAAAAAACTGCTTCACCAGTTCGTTTCGCGCCTGAAGGCTCAGCCCTTCGCCCGCTGCGGCAATGCTCTGGAAAAACGATGGCAGTTCTTTCTTGAAACACTGTTGCAGGAACCTCGCGCGCGACAGAAACAGCCCCGTGTTCCAATAAAATTCCTCACTTTCCACGAACATCCGCGCAAAATCGCGCTCGGGCTTCTCCGTGAATGACTTCACCTTGAAAATCCTGTCGCTCAACGGGTTTCCCAACTGAATATACCCATAGCCGGGCTCGGGTCGCGTCGGCTTGATGCCCATCGTCAGCAGCCCGTCGTGTTCTTCTACGAATCGCAGTCCTTCGAGCATATTCTCCCGAAAAACCTGCTCGTTCTGCACCTCGTAGTCGGCAGGCGACACGATGATGTTGGCCTCGGGATTCTTGTTGAGAATGCGCTGGCTGGCCCACGCCACGCTGGGCGCCGTGTTTCGGTGGATGGGCTCGGCCATGAGGTTTTCCTCTGCGAGGCCGGGCAGTTGCTCCTTCACGAGGTTGACGTAGTTCTTGTTGGTGTTGATATGGATGTTCTCGCGTGGAATGATGAGCGCCAGTCGGTCGTAGGTCTGCTGCAAGAGCGTGCGCCCCGAACCGAAGAAGTCGATGAACTGCTTCGGATAGTCCTCGCGGCTGCACGGCCACAGTCGCCGCCCCTTGCCACCGGCTAAAATCACGCAATAGGCATTCTTCAATAGCGTCATGTCGTTTTCCATGCCTCGTTTTTGTTAGATTACTACTATTTAATAAACGGAATAATGGCCTGTTTATTACTTTTTTTCGTGAAAAGTTTGTGCGATTCAGAAAAATCGTGTATCTTTGCACTCGCAATCGCTTCTGGGGACGAGAAATTCCCCTCAGGAAAAGCCTTTGCCGCGTTAGAAAACGATGCCCAGATGGCGGAATTGGTAGACGCGTTGGTCTCAAACACCAATGCCGCAAGGCGTGCCGGTTCGATCCCGGCTCTGGGTACCAGTTTTTAGAAATCCCTTGTAAGCCCTGTGCCTACAGGGGATTTAGCATAACTTTGCACGGAAATAATCGTCAAATGAGGATTTCACGGAGAAGGCGCCTGTCGGCATGGATGCTGCTGTCGGTTTTTGTTCCGATGCTGGCATTTTCGCTTGTCCACTATCACGAGAAGGCGGACAGCGGGGGCGGTGTGTGCGTGGATTGCGCGCATCATGTCCAGCATAGCGGGCACTTTTCGGCCGGGTCTGCCTCGTTCGACGATTGTCTGGTTTGCGAGTTTGCCAGTCTGTCTTATGTGAAGGCTGCGGAGACGGTTTTTTCGGCAGTTCCGGCGAAGTCAGAGGCTGTGGCTGAGGCATTTGTCCGGCCCGTGGTACATTTCGTCTGGAATCACCAGTCGCCTCGCGCTCCTCCCGTGATTGTTTAATTTTTAGTAGAGAAAACGAAAAAGAATTTAAACAATCATCAAACAACAATAAAATGAAAAAAATGTATTTTTTGATATTGTTGTCGGCGTGGAATTTGTCGTCAGCAATGGCTCAGGTGCACCAGCACGTGGAGCAGGAAGACAGTATATGCGAGGAGGACGAACTGCATGTGAAATTGAACGAGGTGGTGGTCAGCGGAGTGACGGGACAGTCGCTGCTGCGCGAGTCGCCGCTGCCGTTTATGGTGGTTTCGCAGAAGGAACTGACGACGCTTTCTTCGACGAACATCGTCGATGCGATTGCGAAGATGCCGGGCGTGGCGCAACTGACCACGGGCAGCGGCATTTCGAAGCCCGTGATTCGCGGATTGGGCTACAACCGCGTGGCGGTGGTGAGCGACGGAATCCGGCAGGAAGGTCAGCAGTGGGGCGACGAGCATGGCGTGGAAATCGACGCTGCCGACGTCAATTCGGTGGAAATCCTGAAAGGTCCGGCCTCGCTGATGTATGGTTCCGACGCGCTGGCCGGCGTGGTGGTGTTCCGACCGCAACCCACGCTGCCGCAGGGCACAATGAGGGCCAATGTACAGACAGAATACCAGACCAACAACGGCCTTTTCGACTTTTCGCTCAACTTCGCGGGCAACCAAAAAGGCACGATTTGGGACCTGCGCTATTCCGAGAAGTTAGCCCACGCCTATAAAAACAAATACGACGGCTACGTGCCCGGCTCGCAGTTCCACGAGCGCGGAATTTCGGCACTGGTCGGCCAGAACTTCCGCTGGGGCCACTCGCACCTGAAATTCTCGTATTACCACCTCACGCCGAGCATCGTCACGGGCGAGCGCGACGAAACCACCGGCGAACTGGGGCACGACGAGAGCAAAAGCCTGAAAACATACTCGAAAACCGAGCCCTATCAGCAGATTCGCCATTATAAACTCGTGTGGAACAACTCTTTCTACCTTGGCGACGGCCGACTGAACGCCATTCTGGGCTATCAGCAGAACCGCCGACAGGAATTCGGCCACAGCCACGGACTTCATCACGACCACGAGGCTGAAGAGCATGAAAATGAAGAAGAGCACGAGCATGAGGCCGACGAGGCTGCGCTCGACTTCCGCCTCCACACGCTGAACTACGACCTGCGCTACATCTCGCCCGAACTGAGCCAGTGGAAACTCTCGACGGGCATCAACGGCATGTGGCAGCGGTCGCAGAACCTCGGCGAAGAAGCCCTCATTCCGGCCTACCGCCTGTTTGACTTCGGCATTTTCGCCACGGCCACCCGCACTTGGGAGCGCTGGAACGTGAGCGGTGGCGTGCGCTACGACCGCCGCTGGCTCCACGCCAACGCGCGCGAAGGGCAGTTCAATGATTTCCGCCGCAATCTCGACGGCGTTTCGGGAAGTCTCGGCGTCACCTACTGCATCAGCGACAACGCCCATTTCCGGCTCAATTTCTCGCGCGGATTCCGTGCGCCCAACCTCAGCGAACTGGCCTCGAACGGCGTTCACGAGGGCTCGCTCCGCTTTGAGCGCGGCAACCAGAGCCTGCGTTCAGAGTCGAGTTGGCAGGTGGACTGCGGCATCGACTATTCGTCGCACTTCATCACGGCCCAACTCTCGCTTTTCGCCAGCCATATCGACAATTTCATCTTCCTGAGCCGACTGGCACCCGCGAACGTCGCTCCTGCCCCGATTTTCGCGGAGGAAACGCGCTCCGGAGGCGGCCATCAGCCGGGAGAGGGCGGCGGCGTGATTGGCGATGACGAAGATGACGACGACCACGGCCATGATGACCACGACCAATTTCCCGTTTTCCAATACACGGCCGGAACTGCCCGTTTGTGGGGAGGCGAGGCTGTCATTGTCGTGCATCCGTTCCGCCGGCTTCACATCGAAAACACGTTTTCGTATGTGGCCACGCGCCTGCTGCACCAGCCCGAGGGTCGTCGCTACCTGCCGACCACTCCACAGCCGCGTTGGACGCTCAGCGTCAAATGCGACCTGCTGCGCGAGTGCCGTCACGTGAGCAATTCCTACGCGAGCGTCGGCCTCGAGTGCTATCTGAAGCAAGACCGCGTGTTCACGGACAATGAAACGGAGACGCCGACACCGTCCTATACGCTGCTGAACGCCTCGGCAGGCACCGACGTGCTTCATCGCGGAAAACGGCTGTTTTCGGTCTATCTCACGGCCACGAACCTGCTCAACCGAGCCTACCAAAACCATCTGAGCCGACTGAAATACGCCGATTTGAACCCCGTGACAGGGCGTCGCGGCGTCTATAACATGGGTCGCAACATCACGGTGAAGGTCGTCGTGCCCATCAATTTCTGAATTCGAGGATGAAATCAGCTTTTTTGCAGTTTTCCAGCCTTCTTATACTGGTAGATTTCGATGGAATTGACCGTGTTCTGCCATAGGATGTAGCAGCCCGGCCCCACCGACGACAGCGGCGAGAGGTAGGTATAGGCAATCCAGATGGCAAAAGCCGTGTTTTTCTGTCCGAGGGCCTGCCCGACTTCGTTGGTGCGGCCGAATCGGCGGCCCACCCAGCGTCCCACCGCGTATTGCCCAAGACAAATGGCAAACGTGGTGAGGGCGGTGGCCATTAGGAAGAACACCGACGTGTCGGCGTGGCAGATGTTTTTGACGGTCGTGCCCGTGACGATGACGAGCGAAATTCCCCACAGATAATACGACAGGTCTTTCACGGAGACGATTCTCCGGTGGAGTTTCTTGAGAAAATGCTTCACGAAGTAGGCGAGGAGCATGGGCACCACCAGCACGAGCGTGACCTGATAGAGAATGCTGAAAAATGCCTGCCAGAAGGTGATGTGCTCGGCTTTTTCAATCAGCGGGAAGCAAATGGGGATGAAAATGACCGTGATGAAGTTCGACAGGAACGTGTAGGTGGTCATTTCCTCGAGGTTTCCGCCCAGTTTCTGCGTCACGACGGGGGCCGCCGCCGCACAGGGTGCCACGATGCACACCAGAACCGCCTCCATGAAGATGAGCGCGTTGCCCGACAGCCGGTAGGCCAGAATCAGGGCCATCGCCACGACGATGAGGAAGATCTGAATCAGGCTTGCCCAGAGATGCCATCTCACGGGCCGCATCTTGTGGAAATCGACCTTGCAGAACGTCACGAACAGAATCATGAACATGAAAATCGGCAGAATCTTGTCGAACACGGGGCCTGCCTGACGGGCAATCGGGTCGAGTACGTCGATGTTGGCGAAAAGCAGATAGCCGAGCGTTCCCGTCGTCATGGCTACGGGGAGCGTCCAGTCTTTGAGAATTCTGATGAAGTTGAAGTGCATCATTTTCGTTGTTGGTGTCTTATGTGGTGCAAAGTTCGCAATTTTATGCAAAATATAATCAAAAAAAGTAAGAAAATTCGTTGTGTGCGCAAACAATTCTT
>JAFUVC010000095.1 GCA_017483785.1 Prevotella sp. | reverse complement strand
GGAGCCCCGATTCCAAGACCATCGCCTACACCTGCCGCAAAAAGACCGGATTGGCCTACAGCATCTCCACCGATTCCGACATTTTCCTCTACGACCTGCAGACGGGAAAGACCAAAAACCTCTGCAAGCCCGAAGGCTATCAGGCTCCCGAGGTGGAGTCCACGAAAACCATGAAACACCAGTCGGTGAACGCACCCGAAAACCTGAAAAACAACCCCGGCTATGACCAGAACCCCAAATTCTCGGCCGACGGAAAATTCGTGGCGTGGACCTCGATGGCACGCGACGGTTACGAGGCCGACCGCAACCGCCTCTGCGTCTATAATCTGGCGACGGGCGAAAAGAAATACATGACCGAGAGCTTCGATTCCAATGTCGATGATTTCGTGTGGAGCAAGTCCAAGGATGCCATGTTCTACTTCCTCGGCGTATGGCACGGCACGGAGAATCTCTACGCCGTCAACTGGAAAGGCGAAGTGAAGCAACTCACCAACTTCCAGGCCGACTTCGGAAGCCTCCAACTCATGGCCGACGGAAACATTCTGGCCGAGCGCCACGACTATTTCCACCCGGCCGACCTCTACGTCATCACGCCCAACTTTAAAAAGCCGGAAAAGACCGCCATCAAGCAGATTACAAACGAAAACGAGCATATTCTCTCGCAACTGGCCTCCGGCAGTTGTGAACCACGCTGGACGAAGACCACGACAGGCGAAGACCTACACTATTGGGTCATCAAACCGCCTCATTTCGACCCCACGAAGAAATACCCCACCCTGCTCTTCTGCGAAGGCGGGCCGCAAAGCCCCGTCAGCCAGTTCTGGAGCTATCGCTGGAACTTCTTCATCATGGCCTCGCAGGGCTATGTCGTCATCGCGCCCAACCGCCACGGACTGCCCGGATTCGGCCAGGAATGGCTTGAGGAAATCAGCGGCGACTGGACAGGCCAGTGCATGAAAGACTATCTCGCGGCCATCGACGATGCCGCAGCCAACCTGCCCTACGTCGATAAAGACCGCATGGGAGCCGTCGGCGCCTCGTTCGGCGGATTCTCGGTTTACTATCTCGCCGGACACCACGACAAGCGCTTCAAGTGCTTCATCGCCCACGACGGAGCCTTCAACCTCGAGGCCATGTACACCGAAACCGAGGAAAACTGGTTCTCGAACTGGGAATACGAAGATGCCTATTGGAACAAGGATTTGAGCCAGAATGCCAAGAAAACTTACGAGAACTCGCCCCACCGCTTCGTTGACAAGTGGGACACGCCCATTCTCTGCATCCACGGCGAACTGGACTATCGCATCAATGCCACTCAGGGCATGTCGGCTTTCAACGCCGCACGCATGAAGGGCATCGAGGCGCAACTGCTCATCTTCCCCGACGAAAACCACTGGGTTTTGAAGCCCCAGAACGGCGTGCTCTGGCAGCGCACGTTCTTCAACTGGCTCAACCGCTGGCTGAAGAAATAAATCTGGCAGGCAACCATCCCCAAAAATTGAAAAAAAGTAAATTGTAAATAGTAAATTACAAATTATGTCACAAGCAATTCAAAAAACCCTTCGCGACTCTGCCGGAATGCGGTGGACGGCGCTGCTGCTCTTGGCTCTGGCCATGTTCTGCAGCTACATTTTCATGGACATTCTCTCGCCCATCAAGGACCTCATGCAGGAGACGCGCGGATGGGACTCCACGGCCTTCGGCACGATGCAAGGCTCTGAGGTGTTCCTCAATGTTTTCGTGTTCTTCCTGATTTTCGCAGGCATCATCCTCGACAAGATGGGCGTGCGCTTCACGGCGGTGCTCTCGGGCGCGGTGATGCTCGTCGGAGCCGTCATCAAGTGGTATGCCGTGAGCGACTCGTTTGCTGGAAGCGGTCTGGAAACGTGGTTCACCAACAACCTGAACTATATCCCGCTCTTCGATGAATTAGGGGTGTCGCCGTTCTATCTGGGCATGCCCGCCTCGGCTAAGTTCGCCGCCTGCGGATTCATGATTTTCGGATGCGGCTGCGAAATGGCAGGCATCACCGTCTCGCGCGGTATCGTGAAGTGGTTCAAGGGTCGCGAAATGGCGCTGGCAATGGGTTCGGAAATGGCACTGGCTCGCCTTGGCGTGGCCACTTGCATGATTTTCTCGCCGTTCTTTGCCAAACTCGGCGGTCACGTCAGCGTGACACGCTCCGTAGCCTTCGGCGTGGTGCTCATGTGCATTGCCCTGATGATGTTCGTCGTTTATTTCTTCATGGACAAGAAACTCGATGCTCAGACTGGTGAGGCTGAAGAAAAAGACGACCCTTTCAAAATTTCCGACATCGGCAAGATTCTCTCAGACAGCGGTTTTTGGCTCGTCGCACTACTCTGCGTGCTGTATTAGTCGGCAATTTTCCCCTTCCAAAAATATGCCGTGAACATGCTACAATGCAACCTCACGCTGACTGAACCCTCCGCAGATTCGTTCTGGGCAAGTCCACAGGTCACGATTGTTCAATATGTGATTATGCTTGTCGTGGCCGCTGCCGGTTTCGCCTCGAATTTCATGAAAGACAAGGCGAAAAAATACGGCCTGCTCGCCGTTTCGATTGTCTCGCTCGTCACCTATTGCTACATGGGCTATATGCGCCAGTCGGCAGAGTCGATTTTCGCCGTATTCCCGCTGTTGGCCGTGCTCATCACCCCGATTCTCGGCTCCTACGTCGATCATAAGGG
>JAFUVC010000094.1 GCA_017483785.1 Prevotella sp. | reverse complement strand
GCAGGCAGATGGCCGCCATGCCCATGACGGCATACGAAGCGCGGAGTTTGCCCTTCAGCGCGAGCAGCAACAGGGCCGTTCCCGCCGAAATCACGAGCAACGAGCGCCAGCAGTCGGCCGTGAACAGCGACTGCCGAACCTCGCGCAGATTGGCCAAGAACGGGTTGAGTTGCTCGGCCGGCCACTGCGAAAGGGCCTGCATCTCGGTTGTGGACACGAAATCGGAGAAGAAGACGCGGGGCATCAGCGCAAACAGCACGCAAGCGCCGGCCGTCAGGGCGTAACTGATGAGCACCGGCTTCAGATAGCGGTCGGCCGTGTTTTGTCCGCCCTTCTCCTGAACTCCTGAACTCCTGAACTCCTGAACTCCTTCCTTCGTTCCCCACCAGCCTTTTCCGAGGACTTTTCCCAGTGCCATGACGGCCAACAGGGGAATCGTGAACTCGGCAATGACGAGAATCGACGAAACGGTGCGGAATTTCGCATACATCGGCATGTAGTCGATGAAGAAATCGGTCAGTCCCATGAAATTCTTGCCCCACGAGAGCATCACGGAGAGGATGGTCGCGGCGAGCAACGCCCATTTCATCGGCCCTTTCACGACGAACAACGCCAAGACGAACAGCATCAGCACAAACGCTCCGACATACACCGGCCCGCTGGTCATCGGCTGCTCGCCCCAATACTGCCCAATCTGCTGATAGAGCGGCATGTAGTTCGGGTCGGCCTTCTCCATCGCCTTTTTATTCGCAGCCAGAGGCACCGAGGCACCGCCTTTCGTGTTCGGCACGAGCAGCGTCCACGTTTCGCCGATGCCATACGACCACTGCGTGATATAGTCGCGCTCCAGGCCGCTCGAGGTCTGGTTGGCCGTGTTTTCCTTCACCAACTCGCTCTTTCCGCGCATGGTTTCCTGCGAGTATTGCCAAGTATGATAAAGGTTGGAAATATTCATCAGAATGCCCACTGCGGCGGCTGCGACACACACCGCCGTGGCTTTCAAGACGTGCGACAGGCCCTGCCGGTCGCCGTGGTTGCCCTTCATTCCCTGCACCACGAATGCCACCACCATCATCGCAATGGCAAACAGGTAGTAATACGTCATCTGAACGTGGTTGGCATACACTTCAAAGGCCGCAAACAAAGCCGTCAGGATGAAGCCCCAGAGGTATTTTCCGCGATAGGCCAGCACGATGCCCGCAATCATCGGGGGCAGATAGGCCAGCGCCCAGACCTTCCAGATGTGTCCGGCGGCGATGATGATGAAGAAATAGCTCGAAAAAGCCCATACGATGGAGCCCAAGACGGCCAGTTCGCGGCGGAAATCGAAGGCGCGCATCAGAATGTAGAAGCCCAAGAGATAGACAAACACGTACCACACATTTTCGGGCAGCCACAGGTGATAGGCACTGATGACTTTCGAGAGCAGCGTCGTGCTCTTGTACGACGGCGCCGTCTGGTAGGTCGGCATTCCGCTGAACGTGGAGTTTGTCCAGCGCGTGCGCTCGCCCGTGCGGTCGAAATACTCCTTCGCCTCCTGACCAGCACCGCGTCCGGCCGAAGCGTCGTGCTGGTAGAGAATACGGCCTTCGAGGTCGGCAGGCACAAAATAGGCAAACGCAATGGCTGCAAACAACACCACGACGAGCACGTCGGGTAAAATTCTTTTCAATGTATTCATATTTCTTGCAAGATTTTTTCTGCGTGCAAAGTTACGAAATTATGTTGAAATATCAGCAATTTAGAGCAGAATCTTTCCGCCCACGACAATCCACAGGCCAGGCTGGGGCACGTTGCCGTAGTCCACATAGCGTTTCCCGAACAGATTGTTGGCGTCGAGATAGAACGTGTAGGTGTCGATTTTCCAACTCAGACGGCCATCGACGACGGAATAAGGGCGATAGGCGCAAACCTGGCCGTTCTGGTCGGTGTAATTGCCCGTGCGGTCTTGATAGCGGTAGTTCAGCGTCAGGTTCAAGCGGGGCGTGAGTTGCAGTTTCAGCATGGCCGTCAGTTTGTGGCGCAGGTATTCCAGCGAGTATTGCGATTGCAGAAACGGCTGTTCTTGCTTGCTCTGGCGGAGATGGCAATAGGCAATCTGGAAGACCGACGACGGCAGGCGCACTGCCTCGTCCAAATTCACTGCGACGCTGATTTCCTCGCCCAGCGTGTTCACTTTCGTATGGTTCACGCTCTGCCAGACGGCCTCAGCGTCGCGCGTGTCCATCACCCAGTCAATCATGTTGCGCGAATGGTGGTGGAAAATGCTCGCCCGTGCCGAAATGAGCCGCGAATCGAACTTCACACCGCCCTCGACGGCGCGCAGTTCCTCGGGTTTCAGGTATTTGTCGGCCTTGTGTCCGCCCACGCTGTAGTAAAGTTCGGTGAACGACGGCATTCTGAGCGACGAGTTGTAACTGCCGTAGATTTTCCAGTTGGAGCCGATGCGAAGGCTCGCGTCGAGGCCCGGATAAAGCGTGAACGGCATCTGGTTCCACGTGTTTTTCACGGCCACGAAGCCGGCTGAGAGCGTCAGTCGTCGCAGCAGCACGTTGTGTTCCAGATGGAAACTCAGGTTCGAGCTGTTCAGCCCGAATTTGTAGTCGCGGTCGGTGCCGCTGATTCGCTTGGGCGCGTCGAGCGGCTCGCCCAGATTGCCGCTGACGATGTCTTCATTGCGAAATTCCGCGCCAAAGGCCGTGCGCCCCAGCGTCCAGTCGAACCAACTGTTCAGGCTAAGGCCGAAAACGTCTGTGCGATGATAGTTGAAAGGCACCTGCGCCTCCGAGCCTCGAATCAACTCGAAGCGGTCGTGGTTGCGGTTCCAGTAAACCGACGGGCGAAAATGCATGAAACCTGCGACGGTCTCGCCCTGAATGGCGGTATAGATTTTGGTGGTTCGCTCGTATTGCTCATCGAATCGGGCACTGTAGAACGTGTTCGAGCCGAAGCCTTTGGTGCTGAGCCCTGCGTGCCAATTCAGCCGCATCTGAGCAGTGTTGAACTGCCCTTGATAGAAGACTTTTCCGCCGCTGAAATCGCTGTTCAGCCTACCGTTTTTCGAGCGTTGGTAGCCGTCGCTGCGCGTAAAACTGGCGGAGAGGGATTCTATAAACGAGGAAGGAGGAACGAGGAGCGAGTTTCGAGGTGTGGGCGATGCGCGACGCTACGGAAAAATAGCCGTAGGAACCGCCTTCGAGGCGTGCTTGAACGCGAACCGGACCGCGCCCCGCGCCACCCGACGCGTCGCGCGTCACGATATTGATTGCGCCCATCAGCGACGACGTTCCATAGACGCGTCCGGCAGGCCCTTCCAGCACCTCGATGCGCTCAATATCGCTGAGGTCGCAGGGAAAATCGAACGCATTGTGGCCCGTCTGCGGGTCGCAGATGTTAATGCCGTTGAGCAGAATCGTAATCTGCTCGCTCGTGCCGCCACGGATGCCGATGTCGGTTTGTGCGCCGATGGGCCCGCGCTGCCGGACGTCCACCCCGACGGCGAATTTCAGCAAATCGTTAATACTTTGCACTGGCGCCGACTGAATGTCGTCGCGCGACAGCACAGTGACCATTCTCGCCGCTTGTCCAAGAGCAAGCGGAGCGCATGAGCCCGTGATTTCCACGTCGTCGAGCGTCGCCTCCTTGTCAACTGTTTGTCCGTCGTCGGCCTTTTCGGTCTTCGTGGCGATGTCGTCCGTGGCGGCACTGGCCGATTGCAGCGTGGCCACGCTCAACACGCCGATGGTCACGACGCGACCCAAACAGGCAAAAAGAGCGTATCCTTTCCGCGTAAAATGGCGGAAACGAAGTGCCTTGCGCTGATTGAAAACTGGTTTATACATCGT
>JAFUVC010000093.1 GCA_017483785.1 Prevotella sp. | reverse complement strand
GCAGCCATCACCAAGGTATTCTCCATCGATGATGAAGAAGTGCTTGATGCACTGGTCAATGAATCTGATGAACTTGCTCATATCTGTGAATTATATCAATGTAAAATGGCGAGTTAGGAACTCCCGAAACTTAAATTAATTTATGGTCAAGAAGGCAGAAAGTAAACAGATTCCAGAAACGATGCAAATGACTTCGATAGAAAGTTACAAGTCTTTGTTATCTGATGTCTGCACGATTATAGAAGAAGCCCGACAATGCGCTTATCGCGCAGTGAATGTCTATCTCACTTTGCGTAATTGGCAGTTGGGAGAACGCATTGCAAGGGAAGAACTGGATGGTGCGACAAGAGCTGAATATGGAAAAAAAGTCATTACAACGCTTGCCCAAGACCTGACAAACCAATACGGAAAAGGCTTCGATTTCAGCAGCTTGTATCAATATGTCCGTTTCTATAGGTTATTTCCTGCAATTTTGGACGCGGTGAGTCCAAAATTGGACGCGAGAAATCAAAATAATGAAATTTTGGACGCAGTGCGCCCAAAATTGCTTCCCTGGACTCATTATCGTGAACTGATTCGCGTGGAAAATGCTGAAGCAAGAATATGGTATGAGCAAGAAGCTTTGAGGGAAATGTGGAGTAGCCGGACACTACACCGAAACATCAGTTCCCAGTACTATTTTCGTCTGTTGCAGTCGTCGAACAAGGAAAAAGTTGTGGAAGAGATGCACCGCCTGACAGCCAATTCTCAAAACAACAAATGGGAATATATCAAAAATCCTGTTGTGGCAGAATTTTTGGGTTTGCAATCTAATCCCGATTTTACAGAAACTGAATTGGAGGGCAGTATTATCAGTCATTTGCAAAAATTTATCATGGAGATGGGAAAAGGATTCGCTTTTGTAGGAAGACAGCAGCACATCCGCACAGACATGGGTGACTTCTATGTCGATTTGGTTTTCTATAACTACATTCTAAAATGCTTTTTCCTGATTGATTTGAAGACAGCGCAGATTTCACATCAAGATGTGGGGCAGATGGATATGTATGTTAGGATGTATGACCAACTAAAGCGAACGGAAAGTGATAATCCAACCATCGGACTGCTTCTCTGCTCTGACACGAGCGAAGATATAGCCCGCTATAGTGTGCTTCACGGCAGTGAACAACTTTTTCAAGCTAAATTTCTAACACTCCTTCCTACGCAAGAGGAATTGCGCAGGGAAATTGAAACGCAAAAAGCAATTTTTGAAATGCAAAAAGGCAATTAGGTAAAGATCTATAAATGAAAACTTTAGTCAATCATCAAAAAATATAAACTATGTACGACAAGGAACGCGGGCTATACATCGCCCACTGCTCAAACGGAGCACTGAGTATCAACGGAAAGATGGCGAACCGGCACGGACTGATTGCCGGAGCCACGGGTACGGGAAAAACCGTCACGCTGCAAGTGATGGCCGAATCGTTCTGCCAGGCGGGCGTGCCCTGCTTCATGGCCGACATGAAGGGCGACCTCTCGGGCATCTCGCAAGTGGGAAAAATGAGCGGTTTCATCGAGAAACGACTGCCGGAATTCGGCATCGAGAACCCGGAATTTCAGGCTTGTCCTGTGCGGTTTTTCGACGTTTATGGCGAGCAGGGGCATCCCATGCGCGCCACCGTCTCGCAGATGGGTCCGCAGTTGCTGTCGCGCCTGTTGCAACTCAACGAAACGCAAGACGGCGTGCTCAACATCGTGTTTCGCGTGGCCGACGAGCGCGGACTGGAGATTCTCGACCTGAAAGACCTGCGTTCGATGCTCGACTACGTGTCGAAAAACGCGAAAAACTACACCACGCAATACGGCAACGTGACTTCGGCCTCGGTGGGCGCCATTCAGCGCGCCCTGTTGCAACTCGAGGCGCAGGGAGCCGAGAAATTCTTCGGCGAGCCGTCGTTCGACATCTACGACCTGATGCAGACGGAGGGCGGAAAAGGCATCATGAACGTCCTCGCCGCCGACAAACTCATGCTTCAGCCGAAACTCTACTCCACGTTCCTGCTCTGGCTGCTCTCGGAACTCTACTCGACGCTGCCCGAGGTGGGCGACATGCCGCTGCCGAAACTCGTCTTCTTCTTCGACGAGGCGCACATGCTCTTCACCGACACGTCGAAGGCACTGCTCGACAAGATTGAGCAGGTCATCCGACTGATTCGCTCGAAGGGCGTGGGCATCTATTTCATCACGCAGAGCCCGACCGACATCCCAGAAAACATCCTCGGACAACTCGGAAACCGCGTACAGCACGCCCTCCGCGCCTATACGCCGAAGGACCAGAAGTCCGTGAAAACCGCTGCCGACACGTTCCGCGCCAATCCCGAGTTCAAGACCGACGAGGCCATCATGAACCTCGAAACGGGCGAGGCGCTCGTCTCGTTCCTCGATGAAAAGGGCGCGCCCAGCGTCGTGGAGCGCGCGAAAATCCTCTTCCCGTTAAGCCAAATCGGCGCCATCAGCGAGGGACAGCGCAACGACATCATCAAGCAGAGCCGACTTTGCGGAAAATACGACACGATGATTGACCGCGAGAGTGCCTACGAAAAACTGATGAAGGAAGCCGAAGCGCAGGCACTTGCCGTTGAGGCCGAAGAGGAAGAGAAAGAAATCGTCAAGGCCGAGAAAAAAAAGGGCGGCAAGGAGAAACCCGGCATGATGAGCAAGGTCATGAAGGCCGTGATGACCGCCGTGACCTCCACGCTGGCCGCCATCGTGGGCACATGGGTGAGCGACAAAGTTTCGGGCAAGAAGACGAAAAGCAGAAAGTCGGCCACGGAGAAAATCGTGAAAAATGCCACTACATCTGTTACGCGCACAATTACACGCGACGTTCTCGGTAACGCCATGAAGGGAAGATAAAACTGCCAGCGATGAACGTCAGAATCGAGGAATCGTGGAAACGGCAGTTGCAGGGCGAGTTTGACCAGTCGTATTTCGTGCAACTGACCGACGCCGTGAGGAAGGAATACCAGTCGGCGACCTGCTATCCGCCGGGAAGCCTGATTTTCAACGCCTTCAACCTCTGTCCGTTCGACAAGGTGAAGGTCGTCATCATCGGGCAAGACCCCTATCACGAGCCTCGGCAGGCCCACGGACTGAGTTTCTCCGTGCAAGACGGCATTCCCTTTCCGCCCTCGTTGCAGAATATTTTCAAGGAAATCGAGGCCGACCTCGGCACGCCGATTCCCCCGACGGGCAACCTCACGCGCTGGGCGGAGCAGGGCGTGCTGCTGCTCAACGCCACGCTGACGGTGCGCGCCCATCAGGCCAACAGCCACGCGCAGTTGGGCTGGCAGCAGTTCACCGACGCTGCCATCCGCGCCCTGACGACCCGTCGCGAGCACCTCGTCTATATGCTCTGGGGCGGTTTTGCGCGCGGAAAAGCGTATATGATTGACAAGTCGCGGAACCTCGTTCTGGAGTCGGTCCACCCCTCGCCGTTGAGTGCCAATCGCGGCGGTTGGTTCGGCCAGCACCAGTTTTCGCGGTGCAATGCGTATTTGCAGGAACATGGATTAACGCCGATTCTATGGTAAGCCCCCTCCCCATCGTCCAAGTTGGCGACGTACTGCTCTCGCCCGACATTCTGACCGAGCGTTTCTGCTGCGACTACGAGAAATGCAAGGGCGTCTGTTGCGTGGAAGGCAACGCCGGAGCACCCGTCACCCCCGATGAAATCGGCGAAATTGAAGCGTCGCTCGATGCCGTTTGGAACGATTTGTCGGCGCAGGCGCAGAGCGTCATCGACCGGCAGGGCGTGGCCTATGTTGACCCGGAAAGCGACCTTGTGACGAGCATTGTCAACGGCAAGGAGTGCGTTTTTGCCCGAAGCCTCACCCCCAACCCCTCGCCGAAGGGAGAGGGGAGTGATTCCTGCTGGCTGTGTATGCTGGAAAAGGCGTGTCGGGCCGGAAAAACGAAGTTTTTGAAGCCGATTTCGTGCTCGCTCTATCCCATTCGCGAGAAACGCTTCTCCAACGGTACGGTCGGGCTGAACTACAACCGTTGGGACGTCTGCCGCGATGCCGTGAAAAAAGGGCAGGAACTGAACCTGCCCGTCTATCGTTTCTTGGAAGAGCCGCTTGTGCGGCGGTTCGGTTGCGAGTGGTACGACGAACTTTGCGCCGTAGCGGAGGAATTATTGCCATAACTATCCTTTTTGCTTGCAAAGATAGTCATAGACAATCAATAAGCAAAGGACAAAAAAACTCTTCGATTTACCATAAAAATCAAGAGGAAGAAAACCTTAATTCTTCCCCTTGATTTGTTTAATAAACAGGATAGCAGCGATATGGGCTCCCGTCTGATTTAAAATGTGGGCCGTCTCCATACTTACGACGCTCTTTCTTCATCAACCGCCTCTTCTTTTCCTCCTCCGACTCAGGGAATAGTATGCAGGAAAGGATTCCTCCTACTGCACCGACTGTGATACTGAGAATAGTAATTGGCCAAAACATATTTAACTCCTTCCTTTTTAATTTCCTGATGCAAAGATACAAAACTTTCCCCAGACCACCAAGGGGAAATCCCTAAAAAGCGGTAGGGGAAAGTTGAAAGGTTGAATTTGCTTGAAATCAAGCGTCGATATTCGCGTAGGTGGCGTTCGCCTCGATGAATTCGCGGCGCGGCTCCACGTCGTCGCCCATCAGCATCGAGAAGATTTCGTCGGCCTCGGCGGCGTTTTCGATGGTCACCTGCTTCAAGAGTCGGTTGGCAGGGTCCATCGTGGTTTCCCAGAGTTGCTC
>JAFUVC010000092.1 GCA_017483785.1 Prevotella sp. | reverse complement strand
CCGACAAGAGCGTCACGGAGAACACCCGCGTCTCCTACCCCATCGAGCACATCGAGAAAATCGTGCTGCCCGTGGCAGGCAAGAGCGCCGGCCCCGCAGCCAAGAACGTCATCTTCCTCAGTGCCGACGCCTTCGGCGTGCTGCCTCCGGTAAGCATCCTCGACCCCGAGCAGACGAAATACTACTTCCTCTCGGGCTTCACGGCAAAACTCGCCGGCACAGAGCGCGGCATCACCGAGCCCACGCCCACCTTCTCGGCTTGCTTCGGCCAGGCCTTCCTCGAGTTGCATCCCACCAAGTACGCCGAGGAACTCGTGAAGCGCATGGAGCAGAGCGGTGCCAAGGCCTACCTCGTGAACACGGGCTGGAACGGCACGGGCAAGCGCATCTCCATCAAGGACACGCGCGGCATCATCGACGCCATCCTCGGCGGTGCCATCCTGAACGCTCCCACGAAGAAGATTCCTTACTTCAACTTCGAGGTTCCCACCGTGCTCGAAGGCGTTGACACGAACATCCTCGACCCGCGCGACACCTACGCCAACCCCGCCGAATGGGAGGAGAAGGCAAAAGACCTCGCAGGCCGTTTCGTGAAGAACTTCAAGAAGTACGAAGGCAACGACGCCGGCAAGGCTCTCGTGGCTGCCGGTCCGCAGTTGTAAACCGAAAATTTACGGCATAAACGAAAGGATTGCATTCCGCAAAGGGAATGCAATCCTTTTTTAGTATCCTCGCTAGTGGTACTCCCTCCGAGAACTAAAATGCCATTCAAAACGCCCTATTTATCGGCATTCTTATTTATCTGGGTCGCCAAAAAGTCACCAATAACAACCGAATTACGAAAAATCGCCCCGTTTTTATCAGGACAACAATATAATTTTTGAACTACCAAAGGGCAACCTTGCCGATTGAGCCTCCCAAATCAATCGACGCGGTGGCAATTCCCAGAGCCTTGAAAACGCGGCTGTATGTCCGCAGGGTTATATTGCCGCCCGTCTCAATCTTTGAAATCTGCGCACGTTTCACCCCGATACGGTCACCCAGTTGCTGTTGCGAAAGATTCTGCTGCAAGCGTGCCTTTCTGATAGCCTCGCCCAAATGGTAGGCCTCGACATCTTCTTTCAACTTGCGCTCGTATTCATCGCGCTCCTTCGTTCCGACAAGCCCGATATGCCTGTCTTTCATCTCATCGAGTGTATAAAGTTTCGTTGCCATAATCCTTGCTATTTTGATTCGTAATACTTCTTTCTTAGTTCGATAGCCCTTGCAATCTCCTTTCGAGGAACTTTCCACGTTTTCTTCACAAAACCGTGCGTCGCCACAACAAGCCGCCGCCGGCTTTCATCCCAGAAAGCAAGAAATCGGTACTGAACGCCGTCGTAGAGCGTGCGAAGTTCCCAGAGGTCATCGCCGCCGTCGAGTTTCTTGAAAAGGCTTTCATCCCTTACGCCCGATTCCACTTTGTCGGCATTGTAGATAATCTTCATTCGGGCTTTCGCGGGCAGTGTGTCGAGAAAGT
Organism: Prevotella sp.; assembly: GCA_017483785.1. GTDB lineage: Bacteria > Bacteroidota > Bacteroidia > Bacteroidales > Bacteroidaceae > Prevotella. The sequence goes on along the minus strand of JAFUVC010000092.1, from coordinate 12,213 downwards.
CGCTGGCATCCTGCATAAATGCGATTTGAAATTGCCTTACTGATTCCATCTTGTTTTACCTTTGACGGCGCAAAGATAGCAATTTGTTTCCAAATTACGAAACATTTTGCAAAAAAAGTGATTTTCGGTAAAATGTATAACAAAAAGTTACATACTTCCATCCCTCCTACTGTGTATCTGAGAGTGTACCAGAAAAGGCAACCTTCGAGAGGTTGCCTTTTTCTGTGTACGGCCGCGTTATTCAGCCGTTTCGCATCTGTGCGAGCAGCGACTTCTGCCGCTCGGACAGGTTGGTCGGCAGCACGACGTTGTAGGTGATAATCAGGTCGCCCTGCGTGCCGTTGGGCAGCGGATTTCCCTTGCCGCGCAGGCGCACTTTCGTGCCCGACTGCGTTTCGGGCTTCACTTTCAACTTGAGTTTCGAGCCACCCACCTGAACGATGATTTCGCCGCCGAGCAAGGCTGTGTAGAGGTCGATGTTGACGGAAACATTCGTGTTCGCATCGGCCGCCGACGCCGTTCTGCGCTGCGTGCGCGACCTTCCGCCGCCGAACAGTTCTTGGAAGAACGACGAAAATCCGCCCGAACCGCTCGTGAACGAACTGAAGTCGAAGCCTTCAAACGGCGATGAGCCGCCGCCCGAGCCCCAACCGCCGAAGCCGCCGGAAGACTGGGCCTGGCCCACTTCCTTCCAGCGCGCTCCATACTGGTCGTATTTCTGGCGTTTTTCGGGGTCGCCGATGACGTCAAATGCCTCGTTGAGGGCCTGAAACTTTGCCTTGGCTTTCGGGTCGTTCGGATGCAGGTCGGGGTGGAACTGCTTTGCACGTTTCTTGTAAGCGGCTCGCACGTCTTTCTGCGGAATGTTCCGATCGACGCCCAGAATTTTGTAATAGTCAATAAATGCCATTTCTGAATCCTCCTTTTTTAATGACTTACTACAAAAAACATGCCATTTTTCGCGTTATGCGGGCAGTTCAAGCCATTTCACGTAGCAGAAGTCCTGACGGTGGGGCAGGTTTCCGTTCTTGGGATACATGCGGACGGCACTCTTGAAGATGCCGGCGTAGTTCGGCTCCAGCGTGCCCTCGAAGATGTGGTTGTTGCCCTCGCGACCGACCATTTCAAGCGGCACGACCGACGAGACGTGCTCCTCGCCGTTTTTGTCGGTGCTGATGTTGACGAGTTCGAGTCCGATGGCATCGTCGAGTCCCTGTTCGTCGATGACGTAGCGCAGCGCGTAGGTCTGCCCTGTCTCTGCGCCCGAGGCCGGAACCGTCCAGCCTGCCGACACGACGTTGATGGCGTCCCAACGCTCGGCCACGGTCTCTTTCCACAGCGCAATGTCTTTCGCCAACTGGCAGCCGTTGTCGGAGATGGCCTTGAAATGCTTGGCGAGTTTCGTGTAGAACTTCGAATAGTAGTCGTCGAGTTGGCGCTTCATCGTGTAGTGCGGCGCAATCTGGGCAATCGAGTTCTTGATGACCTTGATCCAGTCCTCGCTGTAGCCCTTCTTGTTCTTCTTGTAGTAGAGCGGAACGATTTCCGTCTCCAGCATATAATAGATTGTGGCAGCGTCGAGTTGGTCTTGGAAGCCCTGAGTCTGGTAGGTGCGCTTCTCTGTGAGTGCCCATCCGGCACCCTCGCGATAGCCTTCATACCACCATCCGTCGAGCACGCTGAGGTTCACCACACCGTTCATCTCGGCCTTTTCGCCGCTGGTTCCGCTGGCTTCGAGCGGACGCGTCGGCGTGTTCATCCAGATATCCACACCGCTCACAAGGCGACGGGCCAGCAGGAAGTCGTAGTCCTCGAGGAAGATGATTTTCCCTTGGAACTCCTCGCGCTGCGAAATCTCGAAGATTTTCTTGATTAGTCCCTGACCTGCGCCGTCGGCGGGGTGAGCCTTACCTGCGAAGAGGAAGACGACGGGACGCTCGGGGTCGTTCACGATTTTGCTCAGACGAGCCTCGTCCGTAAAGAGCAGATGGGCGCGCTTGTAGGTTGCGAAACGACGGCAGAAGCCGATGACGAGCGAATTGGGATTGAAGCGCTCGACGAGTTTCACCACGCGAGCCGGATCGCCCTGATTCTTCAGCCAAGTTTCTTGGAACTGAGCCACGATATAGTCGAACAACTTGTTTTTCAGTTCCTGACGTGTGGCCCAGATTTCCTCGTCGGGCACGTTGTAGATGCCTTCCCAGATTTTCTGGTTCGACTGGTCGCCCATGAAGTTTGCGTCGAAGTACTTGGCGTAGAGTTTGCGCCATTCGGTGGCTGCCCATGTCGGGAAGTGGACGCCGTTGGTGACGTAGCCCACGTGGTTTTCCTCGGGATAATAGCCCTTCCAAATGGGGGCGAACATCTTCTGCGACACCCATCCGTGGAGTTTCGACACGCCGTTCACCTCCTGACAGGTGTTGCAGGCGAAGGTTGACATGCAGAATTTCTCTTCATGGTCGTCGGGGTTGGTGCGACCCATGCCGATGAACTCGTCCCACGTGATGCCGAGTTTCTGCGGATAGCCGCCCATGTATTTGCCGAAAAGGCCCTCGTCGAAATAGTCGTGACCGGCGGGCACGGGCGTGTGGACGGTGTAGAGGCCGCTGGCGCGCACCAGTTCCAGAGCCTGGTTGAAGGTCATGCCCTCGTCGATGTAGTCGCAGAGGCGTTGCAGGTTGCACAGGGCGGCGTGGCCCTCGTTGCAGTGATATACGTCTTTCTTGATGCCGAGCCGCTTCAGGAGTTGCATGCCGCCGATGCCGAGCAGAATTTCCTGCTTCAGGCGGTTTTCCCAGTCGCCGCCGTAGAGCGAGTGCGTGATGGGCTTGTCGAACTCGGAGTTGAGTTCGTTGTCGGTGTCGAGCAGATAGAGTTTCACTCGACCCACGTTCACGCGCCACACATAGGCGTGGACCGGAGAGTTGGTATAGGGCACGTCGATTACGAGCGGATTGCCGTTTTCGTCGAGTTGACGCTCCACGGGCAGCGAATGGAAATCCTGCGACTCGTAGTTGGCAATCTGCTGGCCGTCCATCGTGAGGCTCTGCGTGAAATAGCCGAAGCGATACATGAAGCCGACGGCACACATATCGACATTCGAGTCGGAGGCTTCCTTCACATAGTCGCCGGCGAGCATTCCCAGTCCGCCTGAATAGATTTTCAGGGCCGAGTGCATGCCGTATTCCATGCAGAAATAGGCCACCGAGGGGCGCTTGCTGTCGGGCTTCACGTCCATGTAGGCGCGGAACTGCTCATAGACGCTCTTGATGCGCTTCATGAGGGCCTTGTCGTGTACGATTTCTTCCTTGCGGTCGAAACTCAGTCGTTCGAGCAACTGCACGGGGTTGTGCTTCACGTCGTGATAGAGTTCGGGGTCGAGGTCGCGGAAAAGGTCGCGGGCCTCGAAGTTCCACACCCACCAGAGGTTATGCGAAATTTCGTCGAGGCATTTCAACTGCTCTGGAAGACTCGATTTTACGGTCAACTCCCGCCACTGGGGAGCATTGGAATAATCTGCTTTGATTTTTTTCATTTTTTCTTTATTTTTGTTGATGTTTCAAATTATTGTTGTATTCCTCTGGGCCGCACGCTGCAAAGCAACGTCGTAAGCCTCGAAATAATACTTGATAAACTGCTTCCAAAGGGCTTTTTTCGACAGTTTCTCGGCATTTTTCCGTGCCAGAGCCACTTCGTCGGCCGTCAGACTTGAAAATTCGGCCACGGTTTCCTTGATGGCGTCGGCCACCTCGGAATAGTTGTAGTCGGTGCGGTGAACGACTTTCACGCCGCTGAGAATCTCGCTCTTTGCTCCTTGTTCCTCGTTCCTCGCAACCTCCCTCGCCCACAGGCCGAAGCCCGCCAAGTCGGTCGTGATGCAGGGCACGCGGAAGGCCACGGCCTCGAGCGGCGTGTAGCCCCACGGCTCGTAGTAAGAGGGATAGATGCAGAGGTCGTTGCCCAGCACCACGTCGTAGTAACTCATGTTGAGCAGGCCGTCGCTGCCCGTCAGATAGTCGGGCACGACAACGACGTGCACCTTGTCGTCGGGCGCGTTGTGCATCCCGAGCCAGTTCATCATTCCGCTCACGCGGTCGTCGCTCAGGCTTCCAGGCACTTCAATGAAGGCGACCACGTTTTTCTGGAGTCGCTCGTCGAAGCGCAGGCGGTTCATCGCCTCGATAAACACGTCGATGCCCTTGTTGCGGAACTCGTAGCGGCCGCTGGTGGAAACGATGAGCGCGTCGTCGTCGAAATCTTTGCCCGTCTGTGCCTTCGCCACTTCCAGCAGGCGCTTTCGGGCGGCTTTCCGCTTTCGGGTGAACGCCTGTCCTTTGGGCACGAAATCGTCTTCAAAACCGTTCGGCAGCACCACATCGACAGGCTTGTCGAGCAGTTCCTCGCATTCGTGGGCCGTGATTTGGCTCACCGTCGTGAAGCAATCGACGAAATGGGCCGTCTGCTTCTCAACGGAATGCTTGCTCTCCACGTTCAACTCGTGCGACATCTGGTCGCCGTTGTAGGCGAAAAGATAGTCGTAGAGCGGCTTGTTGTTGCCGGCGATGCTTCGCCCGACGGTGGTGGCGTGGGTGGTGAAAACGGTGGCGATTTGCGGCAGATGGTGGCGAATGTAGAGCGCACCGAGTCCGCACATCCATTCGTTGGCGTGGTAGATGACGTTGGGTGTTGGGTGTTGAATGTTGGGTGTTGAACTCCTGAACTCCTGAACTCCCGAACTCCCCAGATGTTTGTATATACTCTCCACGACCTTCGCGGCGGCCAGCGAGAACATCGATGCCTCGTCGTAGTCGCCGTAGGCATGGAGCGAATCCACGCCGAAGTGCTCCCAGAGCCAGCCGTAAACCTCGTTTTTCTGCGCGTAGAACGGCGTGAAATCGACCAGAACGGCTATCGGCCGCCCCGGAACCGTCCATCGCCCCACCCTGACGCGCAGGCCTTCGGCCTCTGCAGTCGGTTTCCAGCCGTCGAGCGGCGTCGTTTCTTCCGAGAAATACGGGTTCTCCTGATTTCCGGCGAAATCGGGACCGATAAAGACAATCCTGTCGGGCAACTTTTCCTGCAAAGTCTTGGCTCTTGTAGAAAGCACCGTGTAGATTCCGCCAACTTTATGGCAGACTTCCCAACTCGACTCAAAAATGAAATCGGGAAGCAACTTTTTCTTATTCATAATTATACGTTCTGATTTCTGCAAAGGTACTAAAAAAAACTTAAATCGGCTTCAAAAACTGTAAAAATATACGATAAACCCCGTTTTCTTGATTTAGATTAACTATCTTTGCCGCCAAGAAAAATGTTTAGCGTCATGAAAAAAAGCATCGTTCTCGTAGTTTTGTCGCTTGTCAGCGCAGTCGTTTTTGCCCAGGAAAACCTGAATTTCAAGGGGAAAATCGTCAACGACCAATATCAGGTCTGGATTGAGATGGATTTCCACGAAATGAGCGTTGTCGTACCCGATCAGGAAATTTTCGGCAAGGTGGCCGGCTATCTCGGGGCCAAGCGCGACCCGAGGAAATGGATTGTGATGGAGGCCACTCTGGAAAGCGAGAAAACGGCGCAAATGAGCATCATCAACGACTATGGCAGCGAAGACCTCGTGGCCACGCTGACGCGCAACGGCGACGGCTCGTACACGCTGAAACAGGTGAGCGGAAGCACGATGAAGATTGTCGTTAACGGAAAATGGCTGAAACTGCCCAAGACGCTGGTGTTCAAGCCGACGGCCTAACCGATGGCCAGCATCTTCAAGACGCTTGTGTGGGGATGCTGGCGCACGTATTCAGCCGCTTTTTTCACCTCCGGCGTCTTGAAATGCGTCTTTCCCACAATCTGGTTGGTCGCCCACATGACGCGGCCCAAGTGGTCTTCGCGCTCTTCATAGGTGCGATTCTCAAAGTCTTTTAGCGGAAAAACGCTCAGCAGATAGAACAACACGCAATCCGGCACGATGTTGGCCCGGGTCATCGTCTGGCGCTCCTCCTCGTCGAAGAAAGGGGCGTAGGGCTGATAGTCCTCACCGAGGTATTTGTCGAGCGAAATGCCGATTACCGTGTCGCTGACGATGATGCTCTGGCTGAGGGCCCCGATTTGCGTATAGACGTGGGGCGTGGGCACATTCGGCATCAGTCGGCGCATTTTCTGAAACGCGTTGCTCAACGACTGGCTGACGTCGCTCATGTCGGCATATTGCAACTGCACTTCCGACAAAACCTGCTGCAAAACGGAGTCCTGATAAAAACTGAGCAGTCGGCTGTTGATGTCGGGGTCGTTGACCTCGCCCAACTGCAGGAAATTCTCAATCAGCGTGCGCGTCTCGGTGGGATATTGCGTGTTCATCTGCTGCAGCGCGGCGTAGTCGCCCGTCGTGAAATAGCGGCATTGCAGGCGATCGAAACGCTCAATGGCAAGCGTCTCGTCAGCCTTGTCATCTTCGGCTTTGTCCAGTTTGAACTGGCACGATGTGCAGAAAATGGCAACGAGCATGAAATATAAGATTCGTCTTAACACCGTTATCTGATTTTCGCTGCAAAATTACAAATTTTAATTGATTTCCGCAAGTTTTTTGCTAAAAAAGTTAAATTTGCGGCGCAAAAACGGTAATTTAACTTTATTTTATTGAAATTTTCAAGGAATCAGCAGCGAGGAGTCGCCATAACTGAGGAAGCGGAAATCGTGGTCGAGGGCGTAGCGGTAGATGCGGTGCCAATCGTCGCCGACAAAGGCGCTGACGAGCAGGAGCAGCGTGGACTGGGGCTGGTGGAAATTGGTGACGAGGTGGGTGACGATTTTATACTCGTAGCCCGGCACGATGATGATTTGCGTGGCGGTGGTGAGGGTGTCGAGTTGGTTGCGGTCGAGCCAGTCGAGAATGGCCTGAAAAATGTTGAGGGTTGAATGTTGAGGGTTGAATGTTGAATGCTCCTCGCTCCTCGCTCCTCGCTCCTCGAATCTCGAATCTCGAACCCCGTAGGGCTCCCACTGCTTCACGGCCAGTTCCTCCTCGCTGATTTGCGGATTCTGAAGGATTTTCCGACCGACGTAGTAGAGGCTTTCGAGCGTGCGCACGCTGGTGGTTCCGACGGCGATGGCCTTGCCCCCGTGACGGATGAGCCGTTCGATGGTCTGCCGGCGCACGCTGATGTGCTCGCTGTGCATTTCGTGGCCCTCGATGGTCTCGCTTTTCACGGGTCGGAACGTGCCTGCGCCGACGTGGAGCGTGACTTCTTCGCGCGTGACTCCCAGATTGTCGATTTCGCGGAGCACTTCGGGAGTGAAATGAAGCCCTGCGGTGGGGGCGGCCACGCTGCCTTTGATGCGCGAATAGACGGTCTGGTAGGTGCTTTTGTCGCTTTCCTCGGTTTTGCGGTTCAGATAAGGCGGAATGGGCAGTTCGCCGATGGCGTCGAGGAGATCGGCGAAGGTGATGAATGTTGAGTGTTGAGTGTTGAATGTTGAATTCTGGGTGTCGGGTGTTAAAAACCACTGAAATTCAATGAGTTGGCTGGTGCCCTGCTCGCCTTTCCGGGTGGCACGGAGTTGAATTTTCTCGCCGTTAATCTCCAATTCTCGCGTGAGTGTGCCCTCTTTCCATTTTTTCAGATTTCCCACCAGACAGAGCCACGAACAACGCTCCGAGGTCTGGAAAACCTGCTCATAATCAGCAGGTTCGGCGGGCTCGAGCAGGAAAATCTCGATGAGCGCACCCGTTTCCTTGCGAAAATGGAGTCGCGCCTGAATCACGCGGGTGTTGTTGAACACCATGAGCGCGTTTTTCGGCAGAAATTCGGGCAAATGGCTGAATCGGGTCTCGGAAATGTCGCCGTGTCTGTAGATGAGCAACTTCGACTGGTCGCGCTGCTGCACGGGGAATTTCGCAATACGCTCGTCGGGCAACTCGTAGTTGAAATCGCTGATTTTGATGTCTTTTTCCATGTCTGAAAGGTTCTAAATGGCCGTGATGGCTGCCCTGATCAAGATGTAGCAGCAGACGCAGGCGACAGCCGTCACAACTATGTCGATGTCGCCGTGCCGATAGCCCGTGGAGGTGTATTGCGAAGAAATATAGTTCAACTTCGGATTGAGCCGGTAATAGACTTTCCGATACAGGAAATAGACACCCGAGCCGACCAGCGCGCCCCAAATCAGGCCGACGAGGATGTCGCCCGGATAATGCACGCCGAGATACATCCGCGTCCAGCAATTCAGCAGCGACCACGCAATCAGCACCGCAGAGAGCAGCCGGCTCTTGACCAGAAGCACGAAAAACAGGGCAATCGAGAAGGTGTTGGCGGCATGGCCCGAGAAAAATCCGTAGGGCGTTTCCCGATAATTATTCACCACGTCGATGGTGTATTTGATGGCGGGGTCGTTCGTGGGCCGCCAGCGCGCCACGTAGGGCTTTGAGATGAAGTCGGCCAGACCGTCGGCCAGCAGGAGGCAGAGCAGACAACTCATCACGACGAGGAAAATCTGCATCATGTTCTCGTTGTTCTTGATGACGATGTAGAACAGCGCCAGATAGAGCGGAATCCACGTCAGCCCCGACGTGAACGTCATGGCCACGCTGTCGAGAAACAGCGAGTCGCTCCCGTTGAAAAACGCGAGAATCTGCCGGTCGAGTTCCAAAAGCCATTCGATGTTCATTTCTTTTTATAGGTGCATTATCGTGTGCAAAGTTACGATTTAGTGAGCAAAAAACCAAGAGACAAATCCATTTTTATCGTTTTCGGGCAATATTCCACCTGTGTTTTGAGGTGTGGAACGTTTCATGATTACCCGTTCTTACAAATGAGCACACATCTTCTACACAGACTTCAACGATGTGGGCTTTTTCTGGTGTCAATTCTTTTCCCGAAAGAGATATTCGTGTGGTGTCTGCTGCCCACAACTTTCCATCGACGAACCATGTTATTTTGCAGCGATTTCCTTTCGCACGATAGATTTTTTCGAGACTGAAAGTAAGTTTCTCTGATTTGGACAAAGGAGCCAAAACCGTATCGAGGGGCGAGGCTGACTCTATCAGATTCACCTGCTCGTGAATTGCTTCTACGAGGCGTTCCCTGCATACCGGACAAAACTCCTTGCCGAGTTTCTCCATCTTGCAATACTTGGAAGTTTCCGTGGCCTGCGTGGGCTTAAATGTCTTCTCTGCCTGACGGCTTCCATGATGAGGATAGATGCCGACTTCCTCATCATCGAGCCAATGCCGCCAGCGCACACTGAGCGAATCGCCCTTTCTGCTCATGTTGGGCTTTTCGTCAATATAGACATCGCCTCCGAAATATTCATCGGCCAAATCGCCAAACAGGTGGGCAAACTCGTGGACATAGATTTCAGACGACTGCCCGTTGCACGTCGCAATAAGTATTTCTCCGCCAGCCCCGCCATACTCTTCCGTGTTCGACAAAATGCCGGGAACCTTGCATTTGGGAAAATAAACACGCAACAAATCCCTTGCATTTTGCTTATTCCACATTCCCGTGAGCCGATGCACTCCCCAACCGTCCAAACTGACACCAAAGAAAGTTTTCTTCGTGATTATCGGCATCTTACTGTTCTCGGGACAGCGCATTGTGTGGGTTCCTTCTTCATTGGCCTGCCAAACTCCGGGATGGCTGATGCCCGATTCCTGCGACAAGACATGCAGGGCATAAACGTTGAAGAAAGAAACATAACGATTGAAAGGTGAGATTTCAAACAGATAACTGATGCAACGCTTCGCATCTCTTGAAAACTTTTCTTGTTCCACATCGGTATATCCATCGCCCATGAGGACAATGTCTATGGCATTAACGCCATTGTATTGAATCGTATCGATTTGAAACGGCTGATTTCCAACTTGTTTAAGGCGCGCCGTAACCGCAGAGAGCGGTTCCTCGACTTTCTGTTCATACTGCATCCAGAGAGGCATGGGCTTGGGTTCTTTCACAAGGAAATCAGGTGGATTTGGACGTCCTTTTCCCGAATCTTGCTGAGCCATGACTGAAAGGCTCAGAAGACTAAGGAGAAACGAAAGTATGAATGATTTGCAACGATGTAAACCCATAAGCAAATTTTTTAAAGATTTTATGCAGATGGCGAAGCCATTTTTAAGATTTCCTGCTAAATTTCCTCTGCTGAAGCGGCAGGAATCCAGCCCTCGCGCCCGTCGTCGAGGCGGATGGCAATCCACTGCGCTATGCTCTTGTCGGTGATGGTGACGCGCGTTCCCTCGTGCAGGAGGAATGCCTCCGTGCCGGCGTTTCCGGGCGTTTTCTTGACGCTCACCGACGGGGCCGTGACCACGGCTCCGGCCCGCTGCTGATGCTGCCGTTGCTGCTGAAAGGCAAAGAAATTGCTCGCGACGAAGAGCAGCAGCCCCAGCGCGGCTCCGTAGAAACTGACTTGGCGCAGAATGAGGCGCGAGGCGAACAGATAGACGAGCAGGAGCACCAGAACGACCACGATGGAAACGATGGCCAGCCGGGCCCACGCGTCGATGCTCAGCAAGTTGACCAGCGAGCGATACCACGAGAAGAAGAACATTTCGCTCTCGGGCGTGATTTTGTCGATGGTCTTGCTGCGGGCGAACTCGAGGTTGAAGCGGATGTCGTTGTCGCCGGGCTTGATTTTCAGCGCACGCTCGTAGGCGAGAATGGCCTGCGTCACCTGGTCGGTGCGGAAATAGGCGTTGCCGAGGTTGTAGTAGAGTTCTGCCGAGGGCTCGCTCTGGAGCAGGCTCTCGTAGTCTTTGATGGCCTGCTGGTAGTTGCCGCGCTTGTAGGCCTCGTCGGCACTCTCCTTCGTGCCTGCACAGGCCATCAGGGGCACTGCGAAAAGGGCCATCAGCAACAGCATCTTGGGTGCTGCGGACTTCGTTTTCCTGCTTTTCTTCATGGTGGTTTCAATTTGCTCGATGGCTTTCATGGCGGCCTCGAACGTCTTGTTCATATTTCCTGCGGAATCGCCCGGGGCATAGCGCTCGAACTCGCATTCGTCGAGGGCACCGAGGAAGAGTCCGATGGTGTCTTCATCGACGTCGTGGGCGTGGAATTTCTCCGAAATATTCTCGCGCGAGAGTTCCTCGACGGGCATGTTCAGTTTGTCGCCGACGTAGCCCCAGAGTGCGCGGAGCACTTCGTCGTAGAACTGGTCTTGCTGACCGTTTTTCATGAGTTGGCTCGACTTGCGCAGGCGTCGCGTAGCCACCTTGTTGGCCTTCTTTCCGCGCATTTTCCCGAGGTCGGCGTTGTCGATGGCGCGCTTGCGGAAGACGATGAGCAGCACGATGAAGGCGATGAGCGGCAAGAGCAGGCTAATCCAGTAGGCACGACTGCCGAAGAACTCGCTCTGCGCCGAGCGGCTATGCGATTTTCCGGTCTTGATGGGGCGGATGTCGCGCTCCTTCTCCTGCGTATAGTCGGCCACGGTCGAACTCTTGCCCGAGCCCTTGCCCACGACGATTTCAAACGGCTGCGTCTTCGCCGTGCGGTAGGCGTTGGCCTGCGTGTCGAAATAGACGAGCGAAATGGGCGGAATCGTGTAGGTTCCCTGATTGCGCGGCACGGCGAGGAAGTCGTAAACCATGTTTCCCTCCACGCCGTTCGTGGTCAGTTTGGTCTTGTCGGTGACTTTTGCGTCGTATTTGTCGAAATCTTTCGGGAAGTCCACCACAGGCTGCTTGATGAGTTTCAGATTGCCGTTTCCGCCAACGATGACGCGCAGCGAAATCGGGTCGCCGGCCTTCACTTCCTGCTTGTCGATCTGGGCCGAGATGTTCAACTGCCCCACTCCACCCGAGAAATCGGCCGGCTTGTCGGGCAGCGGATCGACCTGAATGGTCAGGCTGGGGGCCACGATGTCGTGTTTCACCTCGACGTAGCCCGAGCCGCCGTTGAAAAACGCCTCAAACGGGTCCACCGAGCGGTTCTGCTGCACCACGATTCCCTTGAACGTGATGCTTGGAATTTCGAGTTTTCCCGTCATCTGCGGGTACATCACGTACTGGCTCCACGTCACGCAACGATACGGCCTTCCGTTCACCTGCTCCACGTGGAAACTCTTCTGCTGCGGCAGCGGGATTTCCTGCGTGTGGAAGCCCGTCAGGTCGGGCATTTTTCCGTTGAGTTGCGTCAAATCGACCAGCGTATAGACCTTGTACGTCAGCAAAACGGGCTCTTGCTCGTGCACGCGCCGCTTGTTGGCGCTGACCTTGAT
>JAFUVC010000091.1 GCA_017483785.1 Prevotella sp. | reverse complement strand
GCACCATGCGCACCGTGTTCCAGCCTTTGTTCAGGTGGAGGATGACGGGCGGCCGGGCCGTGAGGTTCTCATCGGCGAGCGGTGTCTCGTAGTCCACGCGCCGACCGTGGTTTTTCCACAGCGGAGCCAGAATTTCCACGTCGTTGAGCCACACGCGCGAGCCTCGGCAGTCCCATCGGCCGTATTCGGGCACGAGGTCGGCATCGGAGCGCGAATAGTTCTGAAATTCAATCAGCGTGCCCACTTTCTGCTCCTCGGGCGAGAAAACCCACGTGAAAACATAGGCAGTGTCGCCGTTTTGGGCCAGCGGAAGCAAGCCCTCGACGTGCTCGCGCCAAGTATGGTTCAAGAAGACGCTGGCGCCCGTGGCTTCGTGGTTTTTCCCGCGATAGGTCACCCGCCATTTCGCGTGCGACTGCCTGACGTAGAGAATCGGCTCGTTTTGCAGCGAATGGGTCTTGTGGAAGAGGAACCGGTCTTCAAATTCGGCGAATTCTTTCGAGGAAGGATTTTCGAGGAACGAGGAGGGTTTTCCGCCCTGCCAAGCGCGCGCCGCCGAGGCAATCGTGGCCGCATAAAAACCGTTTTGTCGCTCGATGTCAGCCACCGAGGGCAAAATGTGGTCGTTCCAGACGCAGGCGATGGTTCCGGCCATCTCCTCCGAGCCTTTCTCGGCACCGAAAATCGGGCGCAGATAGTTGGCTTTCACGTCGGAAAACAGGTCGAAATGGTTCAAGTAGTTCAGTCGGCAGTCGATGTTCGGCCGATTTCTGACCATCTGCCCCGTGCGATGCCACACCTGCACCAAATCGGCCTGCGACGGGTCGCATTTCGTGGGATTCCAGACCACCGCCTTCCGTCCCAGCGCATGAATCCACGCCACCATCGACGGAATGAACTCCGGCATGGTGATGTTCACCTCGTCGGCCCCGATGTGGATATACGGTGCCAATGGAAACGCATGGACCAACTCGCCCAAGATGGTTTTCATCTCGCGCAAGCCCTGAGCCGACTGCATCGGGTGGCGCATGGCGCGCTCGAAAGCCGCGCTGTGGCCGGGCATGTCAAGTTCGGGAATGACAACAATGCCGTATTGTCGGGCGTAGGCCTCCAACTCGCGGCATTGCTCCTGCGTGTAGAACTGTCCGGCGTGGCGCGTCATCGAAGCCGCGCTGGTCAGTTGCGGATAACTCTTCACCTCGAACCGCCAGGCCTGATTTTCGGTCAGATGCCAGTGAAACGTATTGATTTTGAAGCGCGAGAGCAGTCGGATGTGGCGTTTCAGGTCGGCCAAAGGAATGAAACTCCGGCCGCAGTCGTGCATGAAACCGCGCAGTTTGAAGGCCGGCCAGTCCACAATCGTGACGGCTTCCACGGCCGAGCGTTCCTTGTAGCCCTCGGCCAGTTGCTGGAGCGTCTGCGCAGCGCGGACGACGCCCGTCGGTGTCACGGCGTCAATCAGAATCTCGTTTTCCGCAACGTCGAGCCGGTAAGCCTCGTTTTCGTAGCCCTCGAGCCGATAGTCCATTGCGCCGTCAATCTCGCCGACGAGCCTGACCTTGACTTTCGGCTTCGCCTTTTCAACAATCGTGCAGCCGTTGGCTTCGAGCACTTCGTGCAGCAGTGGGCAGCCGGTCGGGTCGTCAACCGCGACGTCTCGCCCGAGCATGAAAACCCGCCCGCCTTTCTCCGTCAGAATCTGGGGCAGGGGAAGAAGGTGAGGCGCACGGGCATTCGCCAAAATATTTAAGCACAAGAGTAAAAGCCCAAAGAAGACCCGCTGCCTCACCTTTTTCAATATATGAAAGATCGTCGCCTTCACGTTTTCACCTTTTCAATTTCCCACTTTTTCACTTTTCCACTGCAAAGATAAGATTTTTTTCCGACACAACGAAAATAATTTGAAAATTCGTTCGCCATCTCGATTTTTTCCATTACCTTTGCACGCTGAAAACAATTTTATTCACTAAACAAACAACATCATGGACGATTATCCGGCGGACAGTTACAAACCTGAGGCCCGAGGATAAAGCCATCCGAAAAGGCTAATCCTCAGGGCATTGCCAGCTTATCAATTGTCAATCATCAATTGTCAATTAAAAAAGAGGATTAGCACAATGAAGACTTACTGGAACACAACCGGCAAACTCTCTCACCTGAACGAGTGGGAGCCGAACTGTTGGATACAGGTGACGTGTCCGACAGAGGAAGACCAGCGCGAACTCGAAGAGCGCTTTGAAATTCCCGACTATTTCATCAACGACATCAGCGATACCGACGAGCGCGCCCGCTACGAGTACGACGACGGCTGGATGCTCATCATCCTGCGCATTCCCTATGTGAAGGAAATCCGCTCGCGCACGCCCTACACGACGGTGCCGCTCGGCATCATCCACAAGCGCGACGTCACCATCACCGTCTGTTTCTACGAGACGAACATGATGCTCGACTTCATCAGTTTCCACCAGAAGCGCGGCGCAGGCTTCATCGACCACGTCGATCTGACCTTCCGCCTGTTCCTCTCGTCGGCTGTGTGGTACCTGAAGCGGCTCAAGCAAATCAACTCGCTCATCGAGAAGGCCAAGCACAACCTCGACCACTCGGTGAACAACGAGAGCCTCATCGGACTCTCGCGCCTGCAAGACTCGCTCACCTATTTCAACACATCGATTCGCGGCAACGAAAACCTGCTCCAGAAACTGAAATTCAAGCTGCAAGTCGATGAACTCGACGACGACCTCATCGAAGACGTCAACATCGAGATGTCGCAGGCCCGCGAAACCACCTCCATCTACTCCAACATCCTCGAATCGACGATGGACACCTACTCGAGCATCATCAACAACAACATGAACACCGTGATGCGAACCCTCACCTCGGTCTCCATCGTGATGATGTTCCCCACGCTCAT
>JAFUVC010000090.1 GCA_017483785.1 Prevotella sp. | reverse complement strand
TCCTCACCGGCAAGTTCCAGATAGGCGAGGTCATGCTCTTCCCGCAGATGAAGCCCGAGAAGAAGATTCCGCAATCGACCGTCGCAGAGTGGACCGAAATCGGTGTTGGCGAAGACTGGGTTCCCGTGCTTCGCAAGGCCGGTTTCAACCTCATCCAGAACATCAAGGACGAAAAGGCGCAGGGTTTGCAGCAGAAAATCGGCGACATCGTCAAGAAATACAAACTCGAACTCCAGAAACCCAGTGTTGACGAAATCCAGCAGTGGATAGAAAAGGCTAATGTTTGATTGTGGGCGCATAGCAATCATCGGCGGAGGTTCGTGGGCCACGGCCATTGCCAAAATTGTGGTGGGAAAAACTCACCACATCGGCTGGTATATTCGCCGCGACGACCTCATTGAAGACTTCCGTCGGCTCGGCCACAATCCGGCCTATCTGACGAGCGTGCGCTTCAACATCGACGAAATCCAGTTCAGTTCCGACCTCAACAAAATCTCCCAGGCCTACGACACGCTGATTTTCGTCACGCCGTCGCCCTACCTGAAAAGCCATCTGAAAAGGCTCAAGACGCGACTGCGCGACAAGTTCATCGTCACGGCCATCACGGGCATCGTGCCCGACGAAAACCTCTCGTGCTCGGAATATTTCCATCAGGTCTATGACGTTCCGTTCGAGAATCTGGCCTGCATCGGAGGCCCGTCGCACGCCGAGGAAGTGGCTCTGGAGCGCCTGTCGTACCTGACCATCGGCTGTGCCGACGCCAAGAAAGCCCACGCCTTTGCCGACCTGATTTCCTCCGAATTCATCAAGACGAAGATTTCCTCCGACGTGCTTGGCGTGGAATACGCCTCCGTGCTCAAAAACGTCTATTCCATCGCCGCCGGCATCTGCTCGGGCCTGAAATATGGAGACAACTTCCAGGCCGTGCTCATGGCGAATGCCGTGCAGGAAATGTCGCGGTTCATCACCGCCCTGCACCCCATCGAGCGCAACATCTGCGACTCGGTCTATCTGGGCGACCTGCTCGTGACGGGCTACTCGAATTTCTCGCGCAACCGCACCTTCGGAACCATGATTGGCAAGGGCTATTCGGTGAAAACGGCGCAAATCGAGATGGAAATGATTGCCGAGGGCTATTTCGGCACGAAGTGTATGAAGGAAATCAACCGCCGGATGCACGTCAATATGCCGATTCTCGATGCGGTTTACAATATTCTGTACGAGCGAATCAACCCGCAAATCGAAATCAAACTCCTTACGGATTCTTTCCGATAACAAAAAAATGCCCCTCCAACATGAGTTCGAGGGGCATTTTCGTATTCAGTCGCGCCGTTTTTTACAGCGAAATCGGCTCGTAGGGCAGTCCGAAAGCGTCGGAAACGCCCTTGAACGTCACTTTTCCTTCCACCACGTTCAGTCCGCGAGCCAGTGCCTCGTCGTCCTTGCAGGCCTGCCGCCAGCCCTTGTTGGCCAGAGCCACGGCATAGCGCAGCGTGGCATTCGTCAGCGCCATGGTCGAAGTGTTGGGCACGGCACCCGGAATGTTTGCCACGCAGTAGTGGACGATGCCGTCGATCTCATAGACGGGCTCGGAATGCGTCGTCGGATGCGAGGTCTCGAAGCAGCCGCCCTGGTCGATAGCCACATCGACGAGCACCGTTCCGGGCTCCATCAGCTTCAGCATGTCGCGCGTAATCAAGTGCGGAGCCTTCGCACCCGGCACGAGCACCGAGCCGATGACGATATCGACGTCCTTCAACTCCTGACGGATGTTGTGCTCCGAAGAGTAGAGCGTGTGCACGTTGCTCGGCAGTTCGAGGTCGAGTTGGCGCAGTCGGGGCAGCGAAATGTCGGTAATCGTCACCTCGGCACCGAGTCCGGCGGCCATCAGCGCAGCAGCCTCGCCCACGACGCCGCCGCCCAGCACCAGCACTTTCGCCGGCTTCACGCCCGGCACGCCGCTAATCAGCTTGCCCTTGCCGCCCTGCGTTTTCTGGAGATAATACGCACCGTTGAGCGTCGCCATGCGTCCGACCACCTCGCTCATCGGCTGCAACAGCGGCAGCGAGCGGTTCGGCAGTTGCACGGTCTCGTAGGCCAGACAAACGGCACCGCTTTCAATCATCGCATCGGTCAGTTCGCGCTCGCTGGCGAAGTGGAAATAGGTGAAGAGCAACTGCCCCTTGCGCACCAGTTTATACTCCGGTTCGATGGGCTCCTTCACTTTCACAATCATCTCGGCCTCGCGATAGACATCCTCGATGGTCGGCAGCATCTGTGCGCCCACGGCCTTGTACTCCTCGTCGGCAAAGCCACTGCCCACGCCAGCCGTCTGCTGCACATAGACCGTGTGGCCGTTGCCAATCAGTTCTGCTACTCCCGCCGGGGTCATTCCCACGCGGTTCTCGTTGTTCTTAATCTCTTTTGGAATTCCGATTTTCATAATTCTGACAATTTAATAATAATGAGTACTATTTTTCCCTTGCAAAGTTATATAATTTATTCAAAATGACAAAAAAATAGAATAAAATTCATAGACGAGTAATTAAGGTTGAGTTAATCGACCGAATCGTTTCCTTTGGAATTTCTAATGGAGTAGCATAATCTGACCAGTGAGCAACAACTTCAATCGTCTTTTCAATAATTTCACGAGAGTCCTTTATATTCATTGCCGATGCGACAGATAGAAGGTCGCTCATCGTAAAATCCGTCCACTTGTTATTGATTGACATTTGATGCTGCGAGGTCCATTTTCCTTCAGGGTTATACGACCATGAGATGTCATAGGCTGGGGACAGTCTCCATTTTCCCGTTTTGTCCATTAGGAATGAAATGTTTTTAGTATGGTCGTCCTGATTTCTGGCAACCACATTAAACACCATTCTCCTGAACATTTCTTCTGCCTGAACATAAGGCAACCTTAACTGACGCATTACCTGAAATGCCTGTTCGTAAGAATATGCTCGAAGCATTTTGTAATCGTAATGGGCAATTCCGCAGAGTGTCTGCATGTGGAGTTTTTCCTTTCCCCCAATGCGGTCAAAGCGTTTGGTCATGAAATGCGACCTGCCATTCTCTGAAAGAATTTTGCAGGGCATCATGTCTATCCCTGCATCTTTTGCCATCAGGTAATAGGCGTATTCAATCAATCCGTAAAACTTGGGGGCGCCCAGTTCGTGATTATTCACTCCGTCCAGTTTCAGCAACCAATGCTCAAAGCCCTCAGGAGCATCAATTTGCCCAGAGCGGACTTCCTCTGTCTTTTCATTATAGGCAATGACGGCTTTGGCCCTTTGTCCACCTGCCGAAGTTCCCACCTTGATAATATTAATAAGGGCTTCCTTTCGGTCTTTACTGAGATTTGTGTCAAGTTTTGATTTCTGATTCAGGGCCTCGCGCGCCACCTCTACCAGCGAGTCTATCTCTATCTTTGTGTCCTTTTCCAGAAAAGTGTCCTGTGCAGGCTCAAATTCCAAAGCCCCCATACTCCTTTTTCCCTGATAGCACAGCCGTTCAACCGGATTGGCAAAACTCCTTCCAATCGTTGCCAGCCATCTGTCAAGCAGCGCCTTACCGTAAGCATCGGGCAAAGCATCGGCCAATAGTCCTGGTAATCCCATGAAAGTTTCTTTTGAAATGGAGGGAAACTGATAGGGGCGATGAGGACTTAAAGGCATCATGATGGGTGAAAGATTTAGCCCCAGTCTCTCAAAAGACGGTTCATATTCAAATACAGCCGACTCCGTATTTTCATTCCACATTACGACTCCGGCCCTTTGTCCCCAAATGTTGATATATGCTAATGTCACCATTCTGTATCAATGTTATTAGTATTGTTTGCTGACGACTTTACACGTTCTTTCTTCTTATTTTTCTTCATGAGTTTAGCGTATGCAATAGGACTCATTGCCTCTTCTTGGAAGAAAGAATCAAGATATTCTAAATGTTCAAGTGCTCTTAGCAATTGTATGACAGTAAGCAGGGAGGTCGCCTTACCGTTTTCTACGGAACTGATGGTAAATACAGACACTCCTGCCGCATCAGCCAGTTCTGCCTGTTTCATGTTCTTTTCAATCCTCAGTTCCTTCAGTTTGGAACCAATTTGTCGCATGATAGCGTCATTTGTCAGTGAGTATATGTTCATATAACTAAAGAAATATCTAAAATTACGATGCAAATATACGCATAACTTTTGAAATATCCAAATTTATTTCAATATATTTTTGTATCGAAGATTCAACTCCAAAATGCAACTACGTCTGCAAAGGTATGAAAAAAGTCTGAACCGGAGCCTTGAATCCGAGTTTTTTTCTTGGTCTTGCATTGATTTTATACTGTATTTGTTTAATTTGCTCTTCTGTATAGTTGT
>JAFUVC010000089.1 GCA_017483785.1 Prevotella sp. | reverse complement strand
TTGTTCACATCGGCAGGCAGCAGGGCCTGTGCGCGGGTGACGCGGTTCTGCACGTTCACCGTCGCCATGTCGGGGTCGGTGCCCTGCTTGAAATAGACGGTAATTTCTGCATCGCCGTTAGACGAGGCCTTCGAGGTCATATAGGTAATGTCGGGCACGCCGTTGATGGCCTCTTCCAGCGGCTGGATGACCGATTTCATCACCGTCTTCTCGTCAGCACCGGAGTAACTGGTCGAAACCATCACCGTAGGCGGTGCAATGTCGGGATACTGCTCCACTGGCAGTGTGCTCATCGAGATGTAGCCCACCAGCGCAATCACAATCGAGATGGCGCACGCCATCACGTATCGGTTGATAAAAATATTATTTTTCATGCGGAAGCAAATTATTCATGGTTTACTTTTCACTTTTCACTTCTTCCGGGAACAGCACCTGCTGGCCTTCGGTCACGTTATTTGCGCCGACCGTCACAATCTGGTCGCCTACGTTCAGGCCGCTTTTCACAATGAAGTCCTGACCGTTGCCCACGTCCTCGATGGTCACGTCAACGGCTGTGGCCATGCTGTCGGCTTTCACCTTGTAAACCAACGACTTGTCTTGCAGACGAACCACGGCATTCTGGGGAATGATGATGACGTCTTTCTCGGCGTAAGGCAGCACGACCGTGCCCTGAATGCCGGAGTAGAGATGGCCGTTAGGGTTGGGGAACGATGCCTTGCACAGCAGCGAGCCGGTGGCCGCGTTGACCACACCCGTCAGGCTGGTGATACGGCCCTTGTGGGGGTATTCCGTGCCGTTTTTCATCACAAACGACACCTCGGGCAGGCTCGACAGGTATTTCTGCTTGTCGGCCTCGGTCATGCCCGACTGCACCATGTCTTCAACAACGGCCTCGGTCAGCGAGAACTCGGCCTCCATGTTGAGATTGCCGCTCAGCATGGTCAGCGGCGCGCCCGGAGAAACCTGGTCGCCCGTGCGTACGGCAATTTCGCCGATGATACCGGCCACGGGAGCCGTGATGGTGCAGAAGCCGAGGTTCACCTTCGCGCTGTTCACTGCGGCGCGGGCCTGCGCCACGGCAGCCTTTGCCTGCTTGTAGGTGTTTTCGCTGTTGTTGAGCATATAGCTGCTGACGATTTTCTTGTCATACAGGTTTTTGTTCGACTCATACTCCAGTTTTGCCGAGTTTTCCGAGGCCTGTGCAGCCTGCAGGTTGGCCCGGGCAGCCTCCAGTTCCAGTTGGGCGTTGCGCGAGTCGATGACGAAGAGCACCTGTCCCTTGCGCACCTGCTGACCCTCGCTGACGGCAATGCGCATCAGCTGTCCGGCCACTTGGGGCGTGATGGTCACGTCGGTCTTACCCTTCATTCTGGCACTGAACTTCACGGGCATCGTGACGTCCTGTTTCTTCACTTTCATCGTCTCGAACGATGATTTCGTCTCTTTGGGCATATCCACCCCGCATGATGCCAGTCCGATGCTGAGCATCAAAATCCATTTCAAATTTTTCATTGTATTCTATTATTTTTTTTGTTGATTTTTCATGTTTAGAGGTTCACCAAGAACGACAGGCCCAGCGTCACGTAGTTCATGTGCTTGCGGGTCTTGTATTCCCTCACTTGCAGGCCCAGCCCGTCGGAATTGGGGTCTTCGGAGGCCATCATGGCCGCGTCCATCAGGAAATTGGCACCCGAGGTCATGCCCTTCTGCGTGAAGTGGAAGGGGTCGTAGGTGGCCGTGAAGTTCTTGCGGGTGTAGTCGTAGTCGCAGAAGACGCGCCAAGAGAAGTTGGACTTGTAGCGATAGGTGAGCGAAAGTCCCGTGCCAAACGAGGTTGACGACTTGGCTCCGATGGTGAGGTATTCCCACTCGTCGGTCCATTTCTCGCCCGTGTTGTTGGGATATTGCAGGTTGTTGAGCATCACCAAGGGGTCGCCTGTGGGCAGTCTCATGCCCGGGCGGTTGTCGAGGCTCAACGTGTAACTGATGTCCTTCACGTTGCCCTCGGCATAGCCGTCAACGTCGAGTTCCTGCGTGATGGAACGGCCGATGAGGGCCTTGGTGCCCAGAGAGAAGCGGTTGCCGAGGGGCAGGTTGAAGTAAAGTCCGGCACTGGCCGTGAACTCGGTGATGTGGTCGCTCTTCACGATGCCGTAACTGTCGGTGACGGGAGCGTTTTCGTTCCACGCCTGCTCCGAATCCATCCTGAAGCCAATCTTGTTCAGGTAAGTAAGATAGTTCTCGCGCTCTGCATCTTCGATGGGGAAATAATAGTCGCCGGGGAAGGCTTCGTGATAGTAGGGCTGAAGGCTCGACCATGCATCGAAATCCTCGATGGCCACATAGTTGGCAAAGTCGCCGAAGTCCTTGGCCGACTGCGCCCTGACCCTGAAGCGGCCGCCCACGCCCACGTATTTGTTGAAGAAGTAGGCACCTTCGGCATCAACCACCGTGGCGGCGCGGAACTTGATACCCATTTTCTGGCCCTGACTCTCGAACTCAAGGTCCTTGCCGCCGAGGCCCACGCCCATGGAAATGCTGAAGAACGAGGGCTTCTCGCTGTGCATGACGAGGTCGTTGCGCAGCAGGCCCTTGCCCTTGAAGGCCAAGTCCATCAGGGCATAGCCCAACTCGGTGGACAGGCTTCCGATGCCGGCGCCCGACATCACGTCGCTAATCCAGTGGCGGTTGTTGAGCACGCGCACCACGCCCGTCGCCGTGGCCACGCCATAGCCTGCCACCGACCACCAAGGCGAGCGCGTCAGACCGTACTCCTTGTGGAGCAGCGAGGCACCGACGAAGGCCGTGGCGGTGTGGCCCGAGGGCCACGAGTTGGCCGTGGAGCCGTCGGGGCGCATCTCCTTGGCGGTGTATTTGATGCCATTGACGAATCCGGCCATGAGGGCATACGACGCACCGGCACTGGCCAGCAAGCGCGGCCAGTCGCTGCGGCCTTCGTAGCCACCCAGTTTCAGGCCGACCACCATGGCGGGGCCGAAAAACTGCGTATAGTCGTCAATACCGGTCTTGAAATCCGTCAGGAGTTGGGTATTCTTCTTTCCACCCTGTTCTGCCTTACGGTTGACGGCAAACATTCCCTTGACGCCCTTGATGGCCCATCCGGCCACGAACAGCGGAATGCCCACGAAGGTCATGTCGTCCATGAACTTGTAGGGTTTCACGCCCGGATTTGTCTTGATTTTGAAGAAGTCAAAATCCATCTTGGGACTGGCCTCGGGCGTCGTCAGGTCAAGTCGAAGGGTGGGTTGTTTTGGCTGTCCAGCCAGTTCAATCTTCATTTCGGGAACCTCGAGTTTCAGGGGCTCATTGTCCCGATAGTTGTCTGCGTTGGCCTGCATGGCCAGACCAACGGCCAACAATGTTAAAAATCGTCTAATTTTCATCGTATTTTTATGTGAATTTTTTAAAATATTTTATAGGCTACTCGAATTTGCAGGTTGGGCCAGGCTTTCAGCCACGACAGGGCACCGCTGATGCCGGAATTCTTGCCCGACGACTTGATTTCCGTGTCGTTGTTCAGCACGAATTTCGGCGTGCCCCAGAACAGCAGGCCGGCATCAACGGCCACGCTGACGCGATGGGTCTTGGCGAGGTGCTGGCCAAAGCCGATGCCGATATAGGGCTTCACGGCATTGGTCTTCATGCGCACGTCGATGTTGCCGTTCTCGTCGGCCGTGAACACATAGTCGCCGAACTTCAGTCCGATGGGCGGATAGTTGGTGCGGAAGATGCGGTTGTAGTCTTCCACCATCTGGTTGGCATAGTAGAGGAACCCGAGGGAACCTTCGTTGGTGTTGCGGAAGTGGAAGAAGTTCTGGCTTCCAAAGAACAGGCCTGCCGAGAAGTAGAAAGGCTGGTTCTTGAAGGGATGCACCTCGCCGAGGAGGAAGAAGTTCCAGAAATTGGGCTTGGCGGCCAGTTCCACCTTATCGACCAGTTGCGAGCGCTTCACGGCCTCCGTTTCCACCATCTGCATCTCGGTGATTTCGGTGGCGGTGTTGATGGCCTTGAACTTGATGTTGCCGATGTTCCATCCGGAAAAGCCTGCCCTGAGCGTCACTAACTTGTGGACGGGCATGACGACGTCGATGCCGGCGCCGGTCAGTCCTGTCGAAATTCCCACCGAGAGGTGGTTCAGCAGGCCGTCCTCGGCATGTATTTTGTCGGCATTCTGGGCCTTTGCCCCTGCTGCCGCAAACATCATCGTGAAGAGGATGATGAGGCTTTGAATATTGTGTTTCATATCGTTTGTCATTTGAAGTAAGGTTTGTTTGACTTGATGAGCAGGTTGGTGAGCGACTGGCTCTTCGGGTAGAAGCCGTACAGGTAGTCGCTCGTGTAGGGCGTTCCGCCGTTGATGACGCAGTGCACGTAGTCGTGGCAGGCCATGTCCATCGGCATGATGCCCACGGTGCCCTCGTTTTTCTGCAGGTCTTCAATGACCAGCGGGTGCAGGTTGGCGGCGTTGGTGATGTATCCGCGCGGCGACACCTCGGTATAGGCCGAGCAGTGGTTCACAATCCAGATGTTGCCGTCCGAGGCGGTGGCCTCGCGTGCGCTGTGCATCATGTCGATGACGGTCTGCTGCTTGTTCTTCATCCGCTTCTCGGTGGTGGTCTTGTAGTAGTCCTGCTTGTAGAGCGTGGCCTTCAGCGTGGGGTCGGCCAGGCTGTACATGGCACAGTTGCGCTGGGCCTCGGGGTTGAGTTCCTCGTCGATGTCGGGGTCTTCGTCGGGCCAGTCGCAATATACGATGGGATAGTGGAAGGCGGCATACAGCGGACGCAGGTCGTAGCGGCTCAGCCAGAGAATCTTGCCGCGCATCTCGCCCACGGTGATGTCGGGCCGCCAGTTTTCGACGAAGAGTCCCTCGTATTTCGGCTTGGTCAGCACCTTGTTGAGCAGTTCCGTCCATCGGTTCTGGTTCTCCATGCCGTTGTCGGCCTGCAACTTGGCGATGAAGAACTCCGACGGATGGGCCTTTAGGTAGGCTTGCAGGTCGTCGATGGTCTGCTCGAAGGTATAGTCAATCTCGCTGATGCCGTGCGAGAGGCGAAGGATTTGCTTCTCTTTCGGGTCGGTGGCGAGGGTGTCGATGCTCACCACGGGACGGATGTCGAAGAACCGCAGTCCGCAGGCCATCTGCTCCTCGAGCGTTGAAACCTGGCTGATGGCCGTCTGGTTGAACACATACTTCAGCACGGGCTGGTAGAATCCCATGCCCGTCATGGTGTCGTGGGTGCCGGGGATGCTCAGTTTGCACACTTTTGTCTCGTCTTTCACCATGCTCAGCCAGTTGGTGATGGGCGTGGGCAGGTCGTAGGCGACGGTGATAGTGTCTTGATAGCCTTCCGA
Source organism: Prevotella sp. (assembly GCA_017483785.1). Classification (GTDB taxonomy): domain Bacteria; phylum Bacteroidota; class Bacteroidia; order Bacteroidales; family Bacteroidaceae; genus Prevotella. The sequence continues at coordinate 10,382 of JAFUVC010000089.1, read as the reverse complement.
GAAGATGAACGGCAAGTCGAGCGATGTGTTTTCATCGTAAACTTTCGCCAAGTCCTCTTCTTCGCAACTATTCAAGGCTGCCAGGGCCGTCAGGGCCATCATGGCATACATTAGTTTTCTTTTCATAGGCTTACTATTTTGTTTATTGATGTTTTTGTTCTTCTTTCAATTTCTCACGCGCACTCAGGTTGTCGGTGAAGTTCTGCACCATTTCATTGCTACGCTTCTCCAGATGCGACGAATAATAGATAATCATCATGACGATAACGATGGCAAATATGGCGAGCCAACTGCTCCAAGGGATGGCGTAATCGACGAAGTAACTGACGAAGACGGCCGTGATGAAAAGGCGCAGCAGGGCACAGGCGGTCAGCCTGACGCGCCAGCGGGGGCCGCTCGCCCACAACTTGTCGATTTCAGGGCTTTCGCCGCCGCCGCGCAGCAGCATCCACAGGAAGGGGCCGCAAATGGCAAGGCCGATGAGGGCCGTCACGGGGCGAACCCATTTTTCGGGCAACAGACTGGCAATAATCGGCTGGCCGAAATAGTACATGATGGACATGACGGCGAGACAGAGCACGCTGTTGATGAGCAGGATGAAGATGAATTTCCTGAAATTCTCGCTCCATATCTGCTGCAATTCGCTCGGGGCTTTCCCGTCGTCCTCGTCGGTGTTTCGCTCCAGTTTGGCTATCCACTTGGCGGGCAGCACGCGCGAAACGGCGTTGTAGGCCGGCTCGGCGAGGCGAATCATGTAGGGCGTGGTGAACGTCGTGAAGACCGACACGGCCACGACTATCGGGTAGAGGAAGTCGCTGGTGACGTGGAGCGACGTGCCGAGCGTGGCCAGAATGAAGGCAAACTCGCCAATCTGCGTCAGCGAGAACGAGCAGCGCATCGAGGTCTTCAGCGACTGGCCGGAAAGCAGGAATCCGCAGGTGCTCAGGATGGTCTGGCCCAGCATGATGGCGGCAATGAGGCAGAGAATGGGCACGATGTACTCAACGATGAGGTTCACATCGACCATCATGCCGACCGACACGAAGAAAATCGCGCCGAAAAGGTTCTTCACGGGGGCCACCAAGTGCTCGATTTTCTCGGCCTCGACCGTCTCGGCCAAGATGCTGCCCATGACGAAGGCGCCGAAGGCTGCCGAGAAGCCTGCCGCAGAGGCGGCCACCACCATGCCGAAACAGAGCGCGAGTGAGGTGATGAGCAGGGTCTCGTCGTTCATCAGGGGTTTCAACTTGCGCAGCGCCATGGGAATGAAATAGAGGCCCACGGTGAACCACAGCACGAGATAGAGGCCCAGCGTCAGGATGGACTGGAGCATCTGCGAGCCCTCAAACTCCTTGCTGACGGCCAGCGTGGAGAGCATCACCATGAGCACGATGGCCAGAATGTCCTCGATAATCAGCACGCTGAGCACGAGGCCGGCAAAGCGCTCCTTGCGCAGCCCCATGTCGTCGAAAGCCTTGAAAATGATGGTGGTTGACGACATGGCGAGCATTCCGCCGAGGAAGATGCAGTCCATCTGGCTCCAGCCGAAGAGTTCGCCCGTACACGCACCGACGTACATCATGGACAGGATGATGGCAACGGCCGCAATGATGGGGGCCGCGCCCATTTTCAGGATTTTCTTGAACGAAAATTCAAGGCCGAGGGCGAACAGCAGGAAAATCACGCCAATTTCGCTCCAGACGTGCACGCCGTGCCCGTCGGTCACGCTGGGCATGTAGGGCATGTTCGGCGAGGCAAGGAATCCCGCCACGATGTAGCCCAAGACAATGGGCTGTTTAAGGCTCTTGAAAAGAAGGGTCATCACTCCGGCGCAGATAAGGATGAGCGCAAGGTCGGCTATCAAAGGTTCAAGTTGTGACATAGTTTTTTTGTTTTGGTATTTGAGTGCAAAGATAGAAAAATTTACCGAAAACCATACCTATTTTATAAAAAATTTTATAAAATCTTGTGAAAAGAGGTGGTTTTCAGCAAAAAACTGGGCTCAAATCGGGAAAAACACGAAGGCGCAGGCGTCCCAGACGGCATGCGAGACGACAAGCGCAGGCAGCAATCGGGGCGACAGCCGATACAGGAATCCCCAACACACTCCGGCCACGAGCGCCGCCATGATGAGCATGAAATTGAACGACCAGACATGAACGAGCGTGTAGCACGCCGTGGCGGCCACAAATCCGGCGTTCGCACCCCATTTTTCCATGAGCCGACGCTGCAAAAAGGCCCGCCAGAACAGTTCCTCGCCCGGCCCGATGACGAACAGCAGCAACAGCGCAATCACCGTGGGCGACGTGCCCGACTTCATGCCGTAAATCATATCGACTTGCGGACGGGCGAAGCCAAACATCCAACTCGAAATCTTGTCGCCCAGCCAGAACACGCACCACAGCAGGAAGGCCAGAAGCAGGCCGCCCACGACGCTCCGCCACGAAAACCGCAGTTCGCCGAGCGTTTCGCGGCAGAAATAGAGCGAAAGGCTCGTCAGCACGAGGGCCGTCGCCGTCATCGTGTACCAGAAATTGACGTGGGGCGAGGTCCACGGCGAGAACATCACGAAAAACATCACTGCCGCCACGCCGAGCGTCAGGCAAACGAGGCGGAAATCGGTCGGTTTCATCGCATTTTTGTATAAAATTTTCACAAAGCTGCCACTACACGACGGCAGCCAAGACAAACGACAGGGCCAGCAGCAGGCCAAACGCCATCTGCAACTGAGCCGACTCCTTGTCGAGCGTGGGGATTTCCTCCTCCACCTCGGGCTTCGCAAGCAGCATCGTGCTCACGTTTTTAAAGGCCAGCGGCAGCGTCACCAGCACCAGCAACGTCCACATCGGCCAATAGCCGAAGCCGACGAGACAAACCACCAGAATGTAAGGAATTATGACTAACGCCGCATAGATGTACTGCGACACCCTTCCGCCCACAAGTCCGCACAGCGTGACCAAGCCGGCACGACGGTCGTTTTCAATGTCGCGCGTGTTGTTGGCGTGGAGAATCGACACGGTGAGCAGGCCGTAGGGCAGGCAGAAAAGCAGCATTTCCCAATGGTAGTGGCCCGTGACGATGTAGCAGATGCCCACGGCGGGAATCATGGCGAAGCAGAGCAGGATATCGACGTCGCCCAGCGCGTGGCTCTTCATCCACGGGTAGAGCAGCGGCAGCGCAAGGGCCGCAAGCCCAATCCACAGCGCTTCCCACGACGAGCGGAACAGGATGACAAGGCCGAGGGCCGCACCCACGCAGAGCAGCGTCCAACCGTAGTGGAGGATGGTTTTCGGCTGGAACTTGCCCGACTGGATGTGGCGCACGCCGTTCAGGCTGCCCTCGCGGTCAACGCCGCGAACATGGTCGAAATAGTCGCTCACCAAGTTGCCGCCGGCGTGGAGAATCATCAGCATGGGGAAGGCCAGCCAGCCGTTCACCCAGTCGAACGTCTCCGCAGCGCCCGATTTCTGGAGGAAATAGAGATAACCCAACGTCGCCAGCACGGGAATGACCGATGCCGGAAAAGACCACGGCCGAACCGCAATCACCCAATCTTTCAATGTTCGAGAATTCATGTTTTTTATCTGTTTTTTGATGAAAAATTCGTGTCTAAAAGCCAATTAGCGTGCAAAGTTACAAAGAAAAATGATGGTTTCGGCAGATTTTCAGCACATTAAATTATTAAAAAAAGTAAAAAAACGAGTATATAATAAGGTGTAAGCAAAAGTTTTCATTACTTTTGCGCCCTAAAATGAAATATTAACTTAAAAATGGGCAATTTTTCCCGTTTTTCATTCCGTAAATAAACTATGCAGAAAAATCTTGTAATCGTAGAGAGTCCGGCCAAGGCCAAGACCATCGAGCGTTTTTTAGGGAAAGACTTCAAAGTGATGTCGTCCTACGGTCATATTCGCGACCTGAAGAAGAAAGACATGAGTATCGACGCCACGTCGCTACAACCTGACTACGAAATTCCCGACGAGAAGAAGAAAGTTGTCGCCGAACTGAGGCAGAACGCCGGAAAAGCCGAGAAAATATGGCTCGCGAGCGATGAAGACCGCGAGGGAGAGGCCATCTCGTGGCACCTTTGCGAAGTGCTGGGGCTCGACGAGAAGAACACGAACCGAATCGTGTTCCACGAAATCACGAAACAGGCCATCTTAGACGCCATCGAGCACCCGCGCCACCTCGACATGAACCTCGTGAACGCGCAGCAGGCACGCCGCGTGCTCGACCGACTGGTGGGCTTCAAACTCTCGCCCGTGCTCTGGCGCAAGGTAAAACCCGCGCTGTCGGCAGGTCGCGTGCAGAGCGTGGCCGTGAGGCTGATTGTCGAGCGCGAGCGCGAAATCCAGAATTTCAAGTCCGAGCCCTACTACCACGTCAGCGCGAAGTTCGTCATTGCCGGAGGAAAAGAGGAAAACCCCTTCGTGGCCTCGCTCTCCACCCGATTCAAGACCCACGACGAGGCACTGGCCTTCCTCGAGCAGTGCAAAAACGCCGAATTCACGGTGCAAAGCATCACCAAAAAGCCGCTGAAGCGCACACCGGCACCGCCGTTCACCACCTCCACCCTGCAACAGGAAGCCGCCCGGAAACTCGGCTTCACCGTGTCGCAGACCATGATGGTGGCGCAGCGACTCTACGAAAGCGGTCACATCACCTACATGCGTACCGACTCGGTGAACCTCTCCAGCCTCTGCATCAACACCAGCAAACAGGAAATCCTCAGCCTCTACGGCGCTGAATACAGCCGTCCGCGCAACTTCCAGACACGCTCGAAGGGCGCGCAGGAGGCCCACGAGGCCATCCGACCCACCTACATGGACAAGACCACCATCGAGGCCACGGCACAGGAACGCCGACTCTACGACCTCATCTGGAAGCGCACCGCAGCCTCGCAGATGGCCGACGCCGACATCGAGAAAACCACCGTGGAGATTGCCGTGAAGGGCGAGGACGTGAAAAACGACCCGATTTTCCTCGCCACGGGCGAAGTGGTGAAGTTCGACGGATTCCTGAAGGTCTATCGCGAGTCCATCGACGAGGAAGCCACCGACGGCAACGAGACGGCCTTCCTGCCCTCGGCCATGAAGAAGGGCGACCTGCTCGACCGTCAGGAAATCACCGCCACCGAGCGCTTCACACAGGGCCCCATCCGCTACAACGAGGCCTCGCTCGTGCATAAACTCGAAGAACTGGGCATCGGCCGACCCTCGACCTACGCCCCCACCATCTCCACCATCCAGCAGCGCGAATACACGCAGAAAGGCGACAAGAAAGGCCACGAGCGAACCTTCTCCGTCGATACGCTGAAAGGCCAGAAAATCGCCTCGAAGACGAAGAAGGAAACCGTAGGCTCCGAGAAAGGAAAACTCCTGCCTACGGACATCGGCATCGTGGTCAACGACTTTCTCATGCAGAACTTCCCCGACATCATGGACTACGGCTTCACGGCCCGCGTAGAGCAGGATTTCGACAAGATTGCCGAGGGAAAAACCGACTGGAACCAGATGATGAAGACGTTCTACAAGCGCTTCGAGCCCACGGTGGAGAAAGTCATCAATGCGCGCTCGGAACACAAGGCCGGAGAGCGACAACTCGGCGCCGATCCGAAGACCGGGAAACCCGTGTTCGTGAAAATCGGGCGATTCGGCCCCGTGGTGCAAATCGGAGCCGCCGACGACAAGGAAAAGCCGCGCTTCGCACAACTCCCCGCCAACAAGACGATGGAGACCATCACGCTCGACGACGCACTTGAACTGTTCCAGTTGCCGCGCGTGGTCGGACAATACGAAGGACAAGACGTCACCATCGGCGTCGGACGCTTCGGACCCTACGTCATGCACGACAAGAAATTCGTGTCGATGCCGAAGGGAACCGACCCCATGACCATCACCCTCGACGAGGCCGTCAACCTCATTCAGGAAAAGCGGCAGCAAGAGCAGCAGCGCCACCTGAAAGCCTTCGCCGAAGACCCGAAACTCGAAGTACTCAACGGGCGCTACGGCCCCTACATCGCCTACGACGGCAAGAACTTCCGGCTGCCCAAGAACCTCCATGCCCGCGCAGCAGAACTCACCTACGACGAATGCTTGAAAATCATCAAAAAATAAGCGGAAACGATTCAACACCCAACAATCAACACCCAACACCCAAAATTGACCAGAATCATTCTCATCGGCTACATGGGAGCCGGCAAGACCACCGTCGGAAAAGAGCTCGCCAAGGCTCTCGGCGTCACGTTCTACGACCTCGACTGGTATATCTCCACCCGAATGCGAAAGACGGTGAAGGAAATCTTCGACGAGCGCGGCGAGGACGGATTCCGGCAGATTGAGCACAACATGCTCCACGAAGTGGCAGAGTTCGAGAACGTCGTCATCTCGTGTGGCGGCGGAACGCCCTGCTTCTTCGACAACATCCAGTACATGAACCGGCAGGCCGACACCATCTACCTGAAAGCCTCGCCCGACGTGCTCCACCACCACCTGAGCATCGGGAAGGGCGTGCGGCCGCTGCTGCTCGGCAAGTCGCCCGAGGAAGTGAAGACCTTCATCCACCAGCAACTTCAAGAGCGCGAGAAATACTACCTGCAGGCCCGCCACATCGTCGATGTCAACCGCATGGACAATTTCGAGAAAATCGCCGTCGTCGTCGAGGAAATCCGGAAGATATTGGTATGAACAGCCATCGAAAGACATATTCCGCCGTTCTTTTCCTGCTCCTCGCCCTGCTCACAGGCTGCGGGGGAGAGCGGATGCGCCAGCGGCTGCAATTCGTGACCGCGTGCAACGAGGCCGACACGGTGTTCACAAAGGCGTGGCAGCCAACGGTCGATTCCCTCGTGGATTTCTTCCGAAGCCACGGCACGCCCAACGAGTGGATGACGGCCTACTACTTGCAGGGGCGCGTCCACCACGACCTCGGCGAAGTTCCGCAGGCCCTCGACTGCTACCAGCAAGCCGCCGAGCAGGCCGACACCACGCAAAACGACTGCAACCTGCGCACACTTGTGGCTATATATGGTCAGATGGCGGATTTGTTCGATGCCCAATACTTGCCCGACAGCGAGATGAAAGCCCTGCAAACGGCGGAACGCATTGCGTGGAAGAACAAAGATACGCTTGATGCGCTTGTCGCTTTTGAACTGCGTTCGCGACCTTACTATCTGAAAAATGAGAAAGACAGCGTAATAAGCATTGAAAAGCAGGCAAGGGAACTTTATTTAAGGTATGGCTACAAGGGGAAGGCAGCACAGGCAATTTATTCTACGATAACGATTCTTCTTGATTGTCAGCAATACGATGAAGCTAAATTATATTTAGATTTGTACGAAAACGAGTCTGGCAACTTCGACGAAAACGGAGAACTGATTTTCGGCGGACATTATTATTATAATAAAGGGCGTTACCTCTTAGCCATCGGCCAGGCGGATTCTGCGCGCCATTATTTCCATAAGGCTCTCGGCAGAGGCCAGAAAGAAGCAGGATATAAAGGCTTGTTGTCCGTCTATGAAACGAAAAACATCCCTGATTCCATCGCGAAATATGCCAGGCTTTTCGCGTCGGCCAACGACTCCAGTTTCCTGCATGTGAACCAAGAGAAAGTCCATCAAATCACGGCGATGTACGACTACAGCCACCATCAGCAAATGGCCAAGCAAAAGGAGCAGGAAGCCAAAGACTGGAAAAACGGGCTGGTATTTGTATCGCTGGCTGCCGTCATGATCCTTGCATTCGGCATGATGTACTTTTTCCGTTCAAAGGCCCAAAAACTCGCGGAAATCTATCGGCTGAACAGCATCAAGGACGAAATGGAAAGCCTGCTGACCCAAAAAGACAAACTCACAGAGGAAAACCGTCAGGAAATCATGCGCTTGCACAACAAAAACTCACGCATACACCGCACCATGAAAGAGGAAACCGAAAGGCTTCAACATCAAATTGAAACACTCCGAAGACAACTTCTGGAAAAAAACTCGGCACAGACGCGCCAGAACATCGACTCAGTGAAAGTCATCGAAAACTTCAAAGAGAAATTCGGGGAATACACCCACGGCTATGCGCTCCCGACCGAGAAAGAATGGAACCGACTCGAAGAAGCCTTCATTTGCGAACACGACGCCTACTGTCAATTCATCTCGTCGAACCGCAGCATGACGAAACACCACCTCAGGGTCTGCATGATGATGAGGCTCGACATGGCAGAGCGAATGATGGCTTCTGCCCTCGACATTGACGGCAAGCGCATCGACCGACTGAAAAGACAAGCGAACAAAATGCTGTTTGGCGAGAACAGCGCAAAGACGCTTCGCAAGAATTTGCAACCGTATTTCTGACCTTTCAGGCCGTAGCGTGTAGAAAGGTGTAGATATTTTAAACCTGCTGATTTTCAACCATTTAGGCCGTAGGCTGTAGATAGGTGTAGATTTTTTCAGGCAAAAATGCTTGGAATGGTTTTCTTTTTCATTGTAATTTTGCAGCGACATGTCAATCACTAACCAAAAACCAAAAAAGTATGAAAAAGAAAATTTTAACAATCGCTGCCATCCTTTGCATGGCATTCGCTGCACCCGTTTATGCTGAAAACGGAGAACAAATCGATTTGCAGGTGTCTTATGATCAGTCAAACACACAGCATATTGGCCCTCGCAAAGCACCCCCGCGCGTTCCCCAGAATCAAATCCCTGTGGTATTCCTCAATGGACACACGCTACAATTCACTACGCCGTGCGACGGCGCTACGCTCCAATTCTTGGACGAAGAAGGCTTTGTTGTTTATGCTGTCACCGTTCCCACAGGGGCAACCACGATGCAACTCCCGGGCGACCTCGAGGGAGAGTTTGAACTCCAAATCATTCGTGGAAAATATTGTTTCCACGGGTGGATTGAATTGTAGGTTTTTCACAAAAGGAATAAGGAAAGACGTTTCCTTGTCTGATGACGATCCGGCAAACCCGCACTGCTTGCTGATTGCAACAGCACGGAGTGCAAACCGCCGCGAGTGAAGAACGTGCACGTCGGAGCAAGTGGCAAAAGAGATTTATTAACCGCAGAGAATTTCGACGCATACGCGAAGATGAATCTGCAAAGTAAAACTTTAAAAAACGGAGAAAACAATGAAAAACCTATTTTTGGCAGCAGCGTATCTGTTGTGCTGCTTAACCCTTGTTTCTTGCCAGCAAGACCATATTGAGGAAGATGGCATGTATAGTGACGAATTTATGTCTAAAATCAAATTTAAAACTATCACAGAAGAGGATTTAAGAAATACAGTTGCAGATGGAACTCGGGCTGGCTCAATTTCTCTGGGAATATTTTCTGTGAGAATTGCACGCCCGTCTACAGGTTGTAAAAGAGGGTTCGGTTTTTGCGACTTTAAATGGTTTCCAAGGAATACGGATTTGTCACTTGACCAGTTCCAAAACAACGAACTTTACGAAATGTCTTTTGCGATAGAAAGCGACCAGTTCGGAAATAAGTATGTAGATTTGGAAATTGCAGAAAGGCCTACGACACTTGACGTGAGTAGATTGCAGCCCCTTGTCGTGGAGGAAACTTTGGAAAGTTTCGGAAATAGAGTGGAAGAATCTATGGAAGTGCCACAGGGAACTTACTCCTTTGACGGCTCAATAGGAGAATTGGGAGGTTACAGGATTTACCTAAAATAGTATCCTTATGAGATATCGTATTCTATCCATCCTATTAATGGTGACCGCCATTACGTCATGCATCCAAATATCTGGTCTGACATCTGGCTTTTCGCATTTGACGAAACAGCAGCAAGAAAGGGTTGTTGCGTACAAGGGACGAATTGCCGATATTCATGACTATTCATACGTGTATGCCGTGGCTGTAGAGCAAGTAAAGGAGTTTCTATCAACGCACGAAAAAGTCCTTGTATATGACTTTACGCCATTTTGCACCTCGGATAATTGCATTTCTCCGGACAAACTTAAGGATTTGTGCAGCGAAAAAGGCGTGGAATTGCTCGTAATATCAAATATTTACGATGATGTTTTTCAGTCATTGAGTCCGAGGTTTCCGATGTTAATCATCAATATGGATGAATATGGTACAAAACGCAGGTCGAAGTACATAGATGCCTTTTATATCTCGTTGTTGGGAAAAAACCAAAAAGAGATTGACTATGCATTATACCATTATTTCTATAAAGGTACCTATTTGGGAAGTTTTAAAAGTATCAAGGATATAAAAGAACTCTCTGGCGCAGGGGCGGAACTCCCTCTACCTTTGCACCTGAGAAAAAAGGACAAATGAGGAAAGACGTTTCCTTGTCGGATGACGATCCGGCAAACCCGCACTGCTTGCTGATTGCAACAGCACGGAGTGCAAACCGCCGCGAGTGAAGAACGTGCA
>JAFUVC010000088.1 GCA_017483785.1 Prevotella sp. | reverse complement strand
TCGATGCAAGCCTCGTTGAAGCCGAGGTTCCTCTCCTTCATCCAAAGGCTGATGGGGTTGTGGCCGCGCTGGTCGTCGCCGAAGTCCGTCACCACCCACCACAGTTCGTACTCCTTCAGGTGGGCGCTCGGAGTGCGCTCGTTGCGCACCTTGAAAGCCTGCTTCAAGTTGCCGCTGTCAATCACCCTGCCCGCGTCGGGGTAGAGGTGACGAATAATGTCGAGTCCCTTGTTGGTCCTCGACGAAATGTCTTCCTTCCCAATCATAAGTTTACAAATGTTTCTGTTGTTTCACTTCGACGGGGCAAAATTACCCCGATTTTCGTTGGTGCAAAAGGACGGGGAAGACTCAAAGTTTTACATCGAACTTCTCCATTCGGTTCACCTCGTAGAGCTTTCCGAGCATCATGCTTTCGCCCACGCCCAGCAGCTTCTCCTTCTTCACGCTGCCGTCGGCGTTCACATAGGCGCGGCCAAAGCCGTCCCACACAATCAGGTCGTATTGCTCATTGTGCCCACGCACCAGTTCCACCTGTCCCTGATTCAGAGACATCGCATCGAAGAACACCCTCGCGCCCTTCTCAGTCAAAGCCTTTGCGGCCTTTTCAAAATTCTTTACTGTCATAGTTTTTTTCCTTTCGTTTGATGGTTAAAAATAAAATGGTGCAAGCAGATGGGCCAAAACTTTTAAGCATTATTTCAGGATTCTGCGAGTACCGCGCCCTCACGGGTGGCGGCATCTGCCTGCACCGGCTTCCCAGGGCCTGTTATTTGAATAGCGATTGTTGCAAAGCAGTCGGGCGCGATGGCGCGGCACCTGCAAGTTTACTGACTCGTTCCGCCTCGGCAGCCAACAGACGAGCAAACTCCACCATCTGCTCCGAGTTCAAGAACAAAATTCTGTCGCGCATCGTGCGGTCTTGAACCGTCACTTCAATCCGCCCCGACTGCATTAAAATAGCTTGTACTTCCATATCTCTTTCCTTTCTGTTAAGTAGTTACATAGTAGTTACATAGTAGTTACATTACAATGCTGCTTGCATCAAAGCCTCGAACACCTTGAAGTCGGTCTCCGTGTCAATCTGAAGGTTGAACGGAACTTCCTGCTCGATGGGCAGCGAAAAGTCGTCGAACAGGCGGTGTCTCGGAGCGTACCACTCCGCATCGACCACCAGCAAATTGCCGTCGAACTGGTAGAGAAACCGCGTCTGAGGGTCTTGGTCGCGTGTGGCCATCTGAAACTCGTCGCCGATGTGTCCGATAATCTTCAGTTTCCGCGCCGTATAGACACTCGGATAGGGCGACCTCTTCAATTTCACAATCATGGTGCGCAGCAGCCCATTCTGGCGCAGCGGCGACGTCGGCTGCAACAGCGCGAAATAGCGGCAATCCACCTGCGCCAACACTTGGTCGATGCAGTTCACCATGTTCGAGTCGTCCACTACCTCGCGCACACACGCCACGTCCATCTTCTCACACCACGCCACGATGTCCTCATCGTCCGTCGATACCACCGGCTTCGCGCCCTCGGCAGTCGCATACGCCACACTGTACTGATACAACTCCTCGCCCAGCAGCAGCCGCCGGTTCTTGCCCGGCACACGCTCCGATGTCGCCTTCGCCGGAATAATTGCAATCACATTTTCCATAACATTCATTTTTTAGTTAGTTTTTTTACAAGTGCTTCACAAAGAACTCTCGCCATATTCACCTCCACAGCGCTGCCGATGCAAAGCATTTTGTTCGTCTCGGTATCGAAACTACCTTCTACGAATCGAAATTTTGGTGTAATATTCATTGCTCACCTCCTTTCATAAACAAAATCCAATGTGTATTGTTGCGTTTGCCAACAACGTGCCCGAAAATCGGCTGCTGGTCGGTCAGTTCCAGAACCTTGCTAACGGGAATGTCCGTCTCGTTCCACTTGAACACGAGAAATCCGCCATCCTTCAGCACACGGAAGCACTCGGCAAATCCCATCTTCAGCGTTTCGCGCCAGTCCGTCTGTCCCAATGAGCCGTATTTGATGTGCTGCCATCCGCTTGGCTTCGCCTTCGGATTCAGTGAGCCGTATATGTCTGCAAACTTGCTCTTCGCAACATTCCTGAGCAGGTGCGGCGGGTCGAACACCACCAGCGAAAACCTGCCATCCTCGAACTCCATCGAGCGAAAATCGCCAATGACATCCGGCTGAATCTCGAACTTCCTGCCGTCGCACAACTTCGTTTCAATCTCGCGAATGTCCTGAAACAACACGCGTGGGTCGTTCTTATCGAAGTAGAACATCTTGCCACCGCAGCAGGCATCTAATATCGTGGCATTTTCTTTCATCCCTCACCTCCTTTCTCCTCGTTCCGTTTCTTGATGTTCCTGGCCATATAGAGCGCATGTTCGTGTTCAATAGAATCTTCAATCATTTCTACAGCACGAGTGTAGTTGATACGTGTGGCAGGTGAATATCTCTTTGAAACTTCTTCCCAAATATTGCACTTTGCCTTATCGTTCCACCCGACTACCTCCCATGTGTAGAGATAATCGCCAGTGCGCGTCGTTTTTTTCTTGCCAATAGGCAACATCCTTTCATTGAGTGCCATACTTTTTCCCTTTCTGTCAAAGTAAGTTCGTTCCCTCCACGTCGCGAACTCGGTTAAACACTAAAATTCTTGCCGGTGATTTCACCGAGAACAATCAATTCCAACTTCGAGAAACTGTCGCGTTGCAACTTGCCATACCACGTGCTATACACGCGCCCACTCTTCGCCAGAAACTCGTCCCTAACTCTCACCCTCTCTTCCTCTGGAAGATTCTGATAATACGATTTGAAACCGTTTTTAATCACTTTTTTACGCATTTTCTTTGTAAGATTAAAATAAAATACTAATTTTAGACTGCAAAAGTAATTAAATATATTACATCGCCAAAATAATATGACAAAATTTATATTCTCTTAACATTATATTTATTACAATTTGATTTGCTTAACATTAACCAATTAAATAACTTTGAATATGAAAATGAACAACGTGAATCTGGGTGAAATCATTTCCCAATTGGTAGCCGAGAAAGGCTGGTCAAAGGCCGAGTTTGCAAGGAAAATCGGACAGAAGAGGCAAAACGTAGATGCGTCTGTTTTCAAAAAGAAGTCGCTCGACACGGATTTAGTTTGCGTCATCAGCAGGGTACTCGATTGTAATTTATTCGATTACTTCAAGCCAAGTAATGCAAATCATTACGCCGCGCTGAAGGCAACCCTGAAAATCGAGATGGGAGAGCAGCAGCAAGACAAAACCTTCACCTTCCTTTTCGGCGACAACAAAGTAGAAATCAAGTGATGGAAATGCGAATTGGAAACAGCGGAACTGAACATATAATTACAGTAAGCGAGGGTGTAGATAGACTCATTGCCGATTCTATTCTCAAGAGAATTCTTGAGGAAGGCAAGTGCGCGTGGTGGGGTTTTGAAGACCTTTACGATGGAGAAAAGTATAATTCTTTCAAGAAGGTATTTGATGAATTGTGCAACAAACACCATTGTATATACAAGAAAGGCGACTTTTACCACCTCACACCATTAGGCGATGAAGTGGCTCGGAAAGGAATACGAAAATACAACCGGGATTGGAAAATCAAAAACGTGTATTTCAAATGGTTAGTTTATATAGCGGTTCCGTTGCTTGCCACATTGATTGCTGCCGGTGTGCAAATCTATATACATTGTAATGATAAATAAACGGACAAATAGATTAACTATGACTGATTGGCAAGAATTTTTAGAGAGAGAAAGCGAGGTTAAAGATTTCCTCGCGGAGTCATTCTCAACGAATACCCGGATGGGATATGGCGTTTTGTTCCCAGCGTGGGCTCAGTGGCTGGGAAACTATTATATTGTAGGCAATCGTCGCTATTCGTTGAACGACGAACTTTCGAAAGCAAAAAAATTAGCAGCTTTGTCAAACAACCAGATTGAAGTAGCAGTAGATTACCTCGAATTTATCAGTGTAAAAGACGCTGATATAAGTGATGATTCTTGGAATGATTTTATAATTAACCGCCGAAATGCAGGCACAAAACCAGGCACAAAATGAAGTAACCGCCTGAAAATCAAGGAGCACAAACAGTCCCGTACGCACCGCAAAAAAGCCTTCCGTTCTGGAAGGCTTTTTTGTGTTTGTATTCCTGAACTCTTACGAATTCATCGACAGCAGGAATTCTTCGTTGTCGTGGGTGCGCTCCATGCGCTCGTGGATGGTGTTCATGGCCTCCACGGGGTTCATGTCGGCGATGTACTTGCGCAGAATCCACATACGGTCGAGCGTGGTCTTGTCTTGCAGGAGTTCGTCGCGACGCGTGCTCGAGGCCACGAGGTTGACCGACGGGAAGATGCGCTTGTTCGACAGCGAGCGGTCGAGTTGCAACTCCATGTTGCCGGTTCCCTTGAATTCCTCGAAAATGACTTCGTCCATCTTCGAACCCGTGTCGATGAGGGCTGTGGCGATGATGGTGAGCGAGCCGCCGCCTTCGATTTTTCGGGCTGCACCGAAGAATCGCTTCGGTTTTTGCAGTGCGTTGGCATCGACACCGCCCGTGAGCACCTTTCCTGAGGCTGGAGCCACCGTGTTGTAGGCGCGGGCCAGACGGGTGATGGAGTCGAGGAAGATGACCACGTCGTGGCCGCACTCGACCATGCGCTTGGCTTTCTCGAGCACGATTCCGGCAATTTTCACATGGCGCTCGGCGGGCTCGTCGAAGGTCGATGCGATGACCTCGGCGTTCACCGTGCGGGCCATGTCGGTCACTTCCTCCGGACGCTCGTCGATGAGCAGCATCATCAGGTAGGCCTCGGGATGGTTGGCGGCTATGGCGTTGGCAATGTCCTTCATCAGGATGGTCTTACCCGTCTTGGGCTGTGCCACGATGAGGGCGCGCTGGCCTTTTCCAATCGGCGCGAAGAGATCGACGATGCGCGTGGAAAGATTGGTTGTCTTCGGGTCGCCGCAGAGCGTGTATTTTTCCTCGGGGAGGAGGGGCGTGAGGTGCTCGAAGGGGATGCGGTCGCGCACTTCAGCGGGCACTCGGCCGTTGATTTTCTCGATGTTGGTCAGCGGGAAGTATTTCTCGCCGTCGCGGGGCGGACGCACGGTGCACTGCACGACGTCGCCGGTCTTCAGTCCGTAGCGCTTGATGAGGTTGTTGGCCACATACACGTCGTCGGGCGAAGAGAGGTAGTTGAAGTCGCTGGAGCGCAGGAATCCGTAGCCGTCGGGCATGATTTCGAGCACGCCGTTGGCGCCGATGAGGTTGTCGAAGTCGAATCCGGCATTATCGGCAGGCGCGTTGTAGGTCTGCTGGACGGGCTGCGGCGGTTGCGGAGCGCGCACGGAGGGACTGTCGAACATGTCGTAGGCAGCCGTCACGCCGTAGTCTTCGATGGGAATATCGACCACAGTGATGAAGTCGGTGCCGTCGCCCGGGTCGTCGGCCCACACTTCTTTCGTCAGGTCTTTCTCGTTTTCAGTTGAAGTTTCGTAGTGCGCATTGATTTTCGCCTGAAGTTGTGCGATGAGGTCGGGGTCGTTTTCCGATTTCTCGAAGCGCAGGTCGGCTTCCGGGGCGTAGGCTTCAATTTCAGCGTTTTCGGCCTCGGGTGCGTCGGTTGTTTCCTCGTTTTTGGCGGCTTCCGCAGCCTTTTTCTGGGCCTCAGCAGCAGCAATCAGTTCGAGTTCCTTCTTCGACTTGCGACCTCTGTGCTTCGGCAGTGCGGCCAGTTGTTCCTCGGCCGAAACGGGTTGCGGCTCGACAGTCTCGACCGGCGTCTCCTCGATTTCTGGCTCAGCCTGAATTTCGGCAGTCGCTTCGGGTTCTTCATCCTTGAACAGCGGTGCCTGTTCGGCGGCTTTGGTCTTGTTTTTCTTCGTGTCGAGGTTTTCGCCCTCTTTTCCGCTAACGGAATAAACGTGGTCGGTGTCTTTTTTTACGATGCGCGTACGCTTGCGCTTTCCTCCGAGCGGATTTCTCGCAGCCTCGGCACTGGCCTGTTTCTCCAGAATGTCGTAAACCAATGTCTCTTTGTCTGTGATGCTTTCTGATGCGCCTATTTCCTTGGCAATTTCAGCCAATTCGGCGATATCTTTTTGCATTAAATCGTCTTTGTAATACATGGTATTTTTTGTATAAAAATGATGAATAACAAGGCGTTTCAAGAACTGAAACGCTTAGCTGGTGTAAAAACCGAGTGC
>JAFUVC010000087.1 GCA_017483785.1 Prevotella sp. | reverse complement strand
GACGCGCCGGGCACCACCTTCAAGCGCCACATGCGCATTGCCAAGGGCGTGCTCAACGAAGACGACTATCTGTTGCAGGAAATCCTCTTCAACCCTTACACTCACGACCAAGTGGCGCAAATCCGAACCGAACTGAAGGAACTGCTCGAAATCATCGACACGAAAGACGCCGACGGCATGAAAGGCTATCTCACGAAGATTCGCAACAACGTGCGTCGCGACATCAGCATCGACCAGACGAAATGACACAGCACAACAGGAAAATCCTCGGTCACCTCGTGGCGCTCCTCACGGTGATTATCTGGGGCAGCACCTTCGTGTTCACGAAACTCCTGCTGCTCAACGGCCTGTCGCCGGCCCACATTTTCACGTTCCGCTTCATCATTGCCTATGTGCTGCTCCTCGCCTTTTCCATGACGCGGAAGTCGCACCGCTGGATGGCCGACGGCTGGAAAGACGAACTGCTGATGGTGGCACTGGGCATCGCGGGCGGCTCGCTCTATTTCATGGCCGAAAACGAGGCCATGAACCACACCACCACGACCAACACCTCGCTCATCGTCTGCCTCTGTCCGCTGTTTGCCGCCGCCTTCATCAGTTTTTTCTACAAGTCGGAGCGGCTGAGCCCCACGCAGGTGCTCGGCACGGTGCTGGCCGCGCTGGGCGTCATCGTGGTCGTGCTCAACGGCCATTTCGTGCTCCACCTCTCGCCGCTGGGCGACTCGCTGGCCTTCCTCGCCTGCCTTTGCTGGGCGGTCTATAGCCTGCTCATGGTCAGGGCCAACAACCGCTACGACGTGGTTTTCATCACGCGGAAAGTGTTTTTCTACGGCCTGCTATCGATGATTCCCTACTTCGCGGCAGAACCCGAAATGCCGCCGATGTGGCTGCTGATGCGCCCCGAAATCTATCTGAACCTGCTTTTTCTGGGTTGCGTGGCGTCGATGGTGTGTTTCGTCATCTGGAACTGGGCGATGAAGCAAATCGGCGCGGTCACAACGACGAACTACGTCTATATCAACCCTTTGACCACGATTGTCTTCGCGTGGCTGCTGCTCGACGAGAAAATCACCGTCTATTTCCTCTTGGGGACGGCGCTGATTCTCGTCGGCATGTATCTGGCCGACCGCCGGAAAGGGTAAAAAAGTGTTATTCGTCAGTTTCCGCCATGCGCACGAGCCATCCGATTTTGGGGCGGAGCGTGTTGGCGGCAACGTCTTCTTCGGCTCCGATGAAGCCTGCCCAGAGTTCCATCGGCATTTCTCCGATGAGGTTGCCTTTCAGGTCGGTTTCCTTGTATTTGAAGCCGACGCGCACGCATTCCGTCGGCATTTTCTTCGTGTAGGGAACGCTGTCGAGCGTCAGGCCGTCTTCGTTGGGGAAGAATTTCAGCATCCAGCCGTCGAGTTGTGTCGTTTTTCCCGATGAAACGTAGGCTCCGCCCACCAAGTCCTTCACGCGGTCTTTCTTGACGAAGCCCTGCCAGAACTGCTGACGGGGCTTGCCCTCGGCGGCGCGGATGAACTCCGTGAGAATCGGCTCAAGGCTTTTCGTCCACGTCTCAAGGCCGAACGGCTCCAGTTTTTTCGTCTTTTTGAGCACACTGCGCCAGTCGTCGGGCGTGCCTTCAAGCGTAATCGACGGAATGCCGCAGCCAACCCTCATCACCATGTATTCGAAATACGATTTCACACTTTCCATCAGCGTGATTTGCGAGGCGACGCGCTCCACGGGGCCCGTCGTCGTGAAGTTGGCGGTGATGGTTTTGGCGATGTCGCGTTTCGTGTGTTGGTCGATTTGCGAGCCGAATTGGTCAATCAGTTTCGGCCACTCGGCTTCGAAGAGGTTGCGGTCGGTTTCTACCACCAGTTGCTTTTTCCCCTCGTGGCCGACCAGTTTCGGGCGCATTTCCTCGTCATGGGCGTTCACGTAGCGGGCAAAACCCTGACTGATGAGCAGCCAAATCATGTCGGGCGAGAGCACCACCGACTGATGTTTGGCGTAAGCCTTCACAATGCACTGGTAAAAGGCATCGCGCCCCAGACTCAGGAGATTTTTCTCGTCGGCGAAACTCGTGGCGACAAGGCCGTGTTGGTCTTCACGGATGTTTTCGTTTTTCATCATGAAATACGCGATTTTGCTGCCGTCGAAGTGCTGATTTCGTTTGCTGACGGGCTCCAGAAATTCATCGACCACGAAAGTGATGCTGCCCTTCGACTGACTGATGATTTTCTTGCCGTCGGCGGCGAATCCCGAAATTGCCACGAGGCTGAGTGCTGCTAAAATTGCCTTTTTCATATTATTCTTGTGGATTGGTTTTACAGATTTGCGAGTTCAGAGAATCGGGCTGATTTTCTGTTTTCGGGTCGATGGGACGAGCCTTGATTTCGATGACGGCTTTTACCCAATCGCCGAATTTCTTGCGATATTCTTCTACTGCATCATCGTCTTTCCAAATGTTGATGCTGTTGATGCTGTCGAGAATCAAACCTCTTGGCTTGAGGAGTTTGTTGTTAATATCCTCGTCAGTATCATTTTTCAAGAGGTAAAAAAGGCAATCGCTACATTCTTCTCCGTTAATTAAGACCAAAATGCCTTCGTAGTCGGTGGTTGGCGAAGAAGTCCCTCTGATTCTGATGCTTCCCGTGTATTCCGATTTCTTTTGCCTGCCATAGCCAGTGACGATAATTTTGTCGAGAGCGCTGTTGTCGGGCGCGAGCGCGAGGCGCAAACTCGGTTGCGCCTCTACGACGACAGGCAGCATTCCTATGAAAGAAACCTGTAAGAGCGAACCTTTCGGACATTTCACCCTGAAGTTTCCATCCTTGTCCGTCACCGTGACTATTTTAGTGCCTTCAACCCTGATGATTGCACCATAAACGGGCTCGCCGTCTTCCGCAGAAATCACGCTGCCGCTGACTTCAATCTTCTCTTTTGCTTTCGCGTCTGTTTTTTCGTCTTGTTTTTCCGTTTTTGCGATGATTTTTCGGGCGGAAGTCGAATGGTTCGGTTTTTCGGCGGTGTTTTGCGTGAAAATCGGGCTTTCCGACGCGGTTTTCTCGCGGATTTCGGTGCTCGTCGGCTCTATTTCGGCGATGAGTTCGGCGTTTTCCTTCGTCAGTTGGTTCAGGCGGATGAATCCGGCTCCCGCAACAATCAATGCCGCGATGGCCGCCGCCCAGAGCCATGTTTTCCGTGGTTTTTCTTCCTTCGGTTTCAGCATGAAGCCGTCCAGTTCCTCGTCGGTGAAGAGCGAGTCGGCTGAGCCGAGGGCCTTGAACAGCGCGGCGTAGCCGGCCCATTCCTCGGGAATTTCGTCGGTCGAGCCGAAAAACTCGGCCAGTTCGCGCTCCTCTTGGTCGGTCGTGAGTGCCTCGTCGTATCGGCGCAGCAGTTCGTTGATATGGTCTTTGTTCATCATTTTCTTTTTTGGTAGATTTTCCACAGTTGCTGTCTTGCCTTGGCCACCTTTGCGCGCACGGTTGCCTCGGTTGTTCCCAGAATTTCGGCCATTTCGGCGTAAGAGAGCCCCTCGATTCCTTTCATCTGGATGGCGGCGCGCGCCCCTGTGGGCAGCCTCCGCAGACATTCCATCATCCATTTCTGCTGCTCTTTCAGCACCAGCATCCGCTCGGCATTTGGCTCGTCGGCGGGGGTGAGCGCATCGAGGGCGACGGTGTTTCCCTGACCTTTCTGTTGTCGAATCAGGTCGATGCAGAGATTCCTGACGGTTTGCAGGGCAAAGGGCGGCAGTTCGCCAATGTGGCCGAGTCGGTGGCGCACCAGCCAGCATCGCATCAGCGTCTCCTGCACGGCATCTTCGGCCTGCTCTGCGTCGTGCAGAATGGCTTGTGCGGCGAGCAGCAGTTGGCGGCGCATTTGTCCGACGGCCTCGTTGAAGGCTGCCACGTCTTTTTGATATGTCGAATCTCCGGCGTTCATTCTTTTGGTCTTCGTCGTGCAAATTTACGACGAAAAAGAGTTGTATTCTGCTCTAATAACGAAAAACTTCAAGATTCGCACCCTTAAATTTTGTTAAATTACGGTTTGCCACCGAAAAAATCGGAAGAAATTCGTAATTTTGTATGATTCAATCACGAAATTCGTATGATTTCCCTGTTGCTATCCGGCTTTCTGACGTTGGTTTCGCTGAATTGCGAGAACCTGTTCGACTGTCGCCACGACTCGCTGAAAAACGACCTCGAGTGGACGCCCGACGGCGAGAACCGCTGGAGTCGAACGCGCTATTGGCACAAGTTGAACAACATTGGGCGCGAGATTCTGGCCTGCGGCGAGCAATGGGGTGGGGCGTCGGCTGAAAACGGCTCGGAAACGACGTGGCGACTGCCTGATTTGGTGGCGCTGACCGAGGTTGAGAACGACTCTACGCTCCACGACCTGACGAAACGCTCGCTGATGAGAAATGCGCGCTATGAATACGTGATGACCGACTCGCCCGACCTGCGCGGCATCGACGTGGCGCTGCTCTATTCGCCGTTTTCGTTTCGCCCGATTCACCACCGCGCCATCCGCGTGAATCCGCTGAAAGACATGCGTCCGACGCGCGACATTCTCTACGTTTCGGGCCTTGTGACGACGGGCGACACGATTCACGTCTTCGTAGTCCATGCGCCGAGCCGGTCGGGTGGCGAGGCCGTCACCGAACCCCATCGGCTGCTGGTGGCGGAGCGGCTTTCCGAGGCCATCGACTCCGTTTTCCTGCTCCACTCGGAGGTGAAAATCCTCGTCGCGGGCGACTTCAACGCCTATTCCGGCGAGAAAAGCCTGCGCCGCATCGAAAAAACGGGCCTCACCGAGGTCTCGGCCAATGCCGAGGGGCGCAACGGGGCGCGCGCAACCTACCGTTTTCAGGGCGAATGGGCCTCGCTCGACCATATTTTCGCCTCGCCGTCGATGGCCGACTGCCTGAGCGAATGCTACGTGTTCGACGCGCCGTTTCTGCTTGAGACCGACGACACCTACGGCGGCGTGAAACCCCGTCGGAACTATCTGGGAAGCCGCTATCTCAAAGGCTTCAGCGACCATCTGCCCCTTGTGGCGAAATTCAAGTTAAAATCACAGGAAAAATGAATAATTTTGTATCAAAAATGAAGAAAAACAAACTTTGGATAGTTTTGTCGGCTCTGCTGGTCGTGTTTTCGGCCTGCGGCGACAAGAAAAATCAGCCTGCCGACGACGGTCAGCGCAGCGAATTCCTCACGGCAACGGTTGCGCAAAGTGCTGAAAATCAAGCAAGTGCAAAGAACAATAAGGTGAGGATGTTTGAACTTCCGTCGCCGCTGAAAGACCGTCCCGAGCAGATTCTGCAACGCGAAGGTTTCACCATTTCCTACAACGCCACGACGAAAACCCCGAACTGGGTGGCGTGGCACCTGACGAAAAGCCACACCTACGGCAAAATCAACCGCCACGAGCAGGTGTTTGAAGAAGACACGTCGGTGAAAGCACCACGCGCCACGCCCGCCGACTACTACAACTCGCGCTACGACCGCGGCCACATGTGTCCCGCCGGCGACAACAAATGGAGCGAATTGGCCATGAGCCAGTCGTTTCTGCTGACGAACATCTGCCCGCAAAACCACGGGATGAACAAAAATGCGTGGAACGACCTCGAAATCCAGTGTCGCGACTGGGCGCGAGAATACGGTGCCGTTGACATCGTCTGCGGCCCGATTTTCCGTCAGGTGAAGTATCAGAACGGGAAGATGGTGGCCGCCTCGTCGCAGCGCTACATCGGGCGCAACAAGGTATGGGTTCCCGACGCATTTTTCAAGGTGGTGCTCTGCCGTGCGCGCTCGCCGAAGGCCCTCGGCTTCATCTACGAGAATCGCGGCGGACAGCAGACGCTGGCCGATTGCGTGCGCACGGTTGACGAAATCGAGCGGCTCACGGGCATCGATTTCTTCCCCCTGCTGGCCGATGACGTGGAAAATCGTGTCGAGGCCGAGGCGACGTTGCGAGAGTGGTAGTTCTTAAGCAGGATTCACATTAATAACGCAACAACTTTATAATTGTTTTATTCTCTCCGTATTTT
>JAFUVC010000086.1 GCA_017483785.1 Prevotella sp. | reverse complement strand
CTGTATGTGCCACCCTCAATATCACCTTGACCGTCGGATCTACGAACTGGTCGCGGCAGACGATAGTCAGTGCCACACGCTCAATCACATCCGTCGAGTACTGCACACCACGATAGATACGCTCCTGTCGGCTCTGTCCGATACCGTGCACGTTGTGGTACTCAAACCAGTCGATGTCCGACTGCAACAATGCTTCCTTTACATCCTCGAACTTTGTCTTCCGGATGATTGCTTCAATCCTTTTCATACTTTTTACCTTATTAATAATACATGGAACGTAAACTCACTCGCGAGGTGTCATTTTGTACGTTTTCCGCTGCAAAGGTACGACATTTTGTTATAATAATGTGCGCTTTTGCTTTAAAATAGTTTTAGAAATTACCTATTTCCTTTCAAAATGAAATTCAAATAATCAATTTGCTTTCAAATTGGCAATTAGAAGCCTCGTTATCTTTCAAACTGAAAGTTGACAGTCAAAAGCAAAAAACAGAAAGGCAGAAAAGTGCGTTTCGACTTTTCTGCCTTCCTGCTTTTTCAAGTATCTGTTACTTCCCCATGACCTTTGAGATATCAAGCATCATTCCGTTGCCACCAACAATCTGTGGCATCTTGCCATCCCACTTCTCGATCATGTCCTCCTGAACAATCATAGGCGAGAGCGAAGCCGCAATAGTGCGGTTGTAGTAAGCCTCAGCATCAGCCTTAATTTTCATGGCACGTGCACTACCCTCAGCCTTGGCCACTTCTATCTTGGCATTGGCCTCGGCCTCTTTTACCTGATTCTCAGCCTTCAAGGCACTCTGTATGGCTGTGTTCTTGGCATCAATCATGGCCGTCAATGAACTGGGTGGCGTAATTTTGCTGGTAAACTCCTCGACGATAAAGCCCTCGGCCATGAGCGACTTCTCCAGACGACTCCTTACATCACGCTCAAAGTTTGCACGGTTTGACATCAGTGAGTCGGAAGTATACTGGTTGGCACAGGTGCGGTAGGCCTCGTAAATACAGGTACGAATATAGCCCTCTTCCAACTCCTTCACGCCAACACGGTACTTTGTGAATATGTCACACGACTTGTCGGGATTAATACGATAGGCAATCGTCGGATCCATCTCGAAAATGGAAGCGTCCTTGGCGTTGACACTGAATGTTTCGTACTGTTTGCGCTGAGTGAACGTTGGATAGGTGAACACGTTGGTAGTTATGGGGTTGTAGAACACCCATCCCTTACAGGTACCCTCCACACCGCCGTAGTCCTGTTCGGATGCTGACCACTTGTGGAACTTGATGCCTACCTCGCCAGAATCCACGACGGTGCAGCAGGTGGCAAAGAGAATCATCACGAGAACGATGCAGCCTACGACAACTGCAAGTGTTCGATAAAGTTTGTTGTTCATATTGATCATGTCTTTTAAGTTTGATGCGTGCAAAGATACAACTTTTCTTGGATATTCAGTTATAAAAAGAGGGATTTTTGCATATTGTAACAATCCGGAAGATTCGCTTGCCAGAATTTGACGATTTGAAAGGAAAACCAACAAGAAACGTCACAAAATGAAAGTTTAATAGAAAAAGAAGATTAAAAAAGCAAGCAAAATCTTTGTAATTCTTACATTTTGCATTAACTTTGCACCCAAAATTAGACAAAAAGAAAGTTTTAACAAGGATAATATGGCAAATTGCAAACTTCGAGACCAAAATCAAGGACTCTATCAAAGCGAATACGAGCACGATGCGTGCGGTGTAGGAATGATTGTCAATATCCACGGCAACAAGAGCCACGAACTGGTGGACAATGCGCTGCGGGTGCTGGAGAACATGCGGCACAGGGGCGCGGAGGTCGGCAAGGACGGCGACGGTGCGGGCATTATGCTGCAGATTCCGCACGAGTTTATATTGTTGCAGGGCATTCCTGTGCCGGAGAAGGGCAAATACGGCACGGGTCTGGTGTTCCTGCCGAAGGAGGAGAAGGCCCAGCAGGAGATTCTCTCCATTATGATTGAAGAGATTGAGCGCGAGGGACTGCAACTGATGCACCTGCGCACGGTGCCCACGAACCCGGAGTGTCTGGGCGAGGCGGCCTTATCGACAGAGCCGGACATCAAGCAGGTGTTTATTACGGGCGTCTCGGACGATAAGGTGGAGACATTCCCTCGTACCTTATATATTATAAGGAAGGAGATAGAGCGGAGGGTTTCGCACAAGGACTTCTACATCTGTTCGCTGAGCAACACAAACATCATATACAAGGGTATGCTGTCGTCGATGCAGGTACGGCAGTACTTCCCCGACCTGACGAATCCCTATCTGACAAGCGGACTGGCGCTGGTGCATTCGCGTTTCAGCACAAACACATTTCCGACGTGGTCATTGGCCCAGCCCTTCCGCCTGTTGGCGCACAACGGCGAGATCAATACCATCCGCGGCAACCGTGGGTGGA
This sequence comes from Prevotella sp., assembly GCA_017483785.1. Taxonomy (GTDB): domain Bacteria; phylum Bacteroidota; class Bacteroidia; order Bacteroidales; family Bacteroidaceae; genus Prevotella. Next base: position 3,852 of record JAFUVC010000086.1, on the reverse strand, counting down.
TGCAGGCCAGAGAGAGCGTGCTTTCAAGTGAGGCATTGGGCGATGCAAAGGCGATCTCTCCGATTGTGCAGCCGGGGATGAGTGATTCGGCAAGTCTGGACAACGTGCTGGAGTTCTTCGTGATGTCGGGACTCTCTCTGCCGCATGCCATGAGCGTGCTGGTGCCGGAAAGTTTCAACGACAAGAACCCGATATCGGAGGATTTGAAGGCCTTCTATGAGTACCACTCCATCCTGATGGAGCCGTGGGACGGTCCTGCCGCCCTGCTGTTCTCGGACGGACGCTTTGCGGGTGGTATGCTCGACAGGAATGGACTGCGACCAGCGAGATATACCATCACGAAGAACGACACAATGGTAGTGGCTTCGGAAGTGGGCGTGATGGACTTTGACCCGACGGAGATCGCTGAGAAGGGACGCTTGCAACCGGGTAAGATACTGCTCATCGACACGCAGGAGGGCAAGATCTATTACGACGGAGAAATCAAGAAGCAGTTGGCCGATGAGCATCCGTATCGCCAGTGGCTCTCGACGAACCGCATCCAGTTGGAGAAACTGAAGAGCGGACGCCACGTGGAGAATGGCGTGAGTGATCTGTTGCAGAAGGAGATCATGTTCGGCTATGGGGCTGAGGACATCGACGCGACGATTGTGCCGATGGCCGTCAACGGACAGGAGCCGACGGCCTCGATGGGTAATGACACGCCGTTGGCCGTGCTGAGCGACAGGCCGCAGACGTTCTTCAACTACTTCCGTCAGCAGTTTGCACAGGTGACGAACCCCGCCATTGACTCGATTCGCGAGGAACTGGTGATGAGTCTGACGGAGTATATCGGGCGAGTAGGCACGGGCATCCTGAACCCCGACGAGACGAACTGTAAGATGGTGCGCCTGCCGCATCCGATACTGAATAACACGCAGTTGGATATCCTTTGTAATATCAGGTATAAGGGATTCAATACGATTAAACTGGCGATGACGTTTGAGGGCTGCGAAGATATCGCAGCATACGGAACGAAGGCCGGGGAGCGACTGCGCGAAGCGCTCGACGCCCTGTGCCATCAGGCGGAGAAGAGCGTCGACGAGGGGTATAACTATATTATTCTGAGCGACCGGGAGGTGGATGCCGAGCATGTAGCCATACCGAGCCTGCTCGCCGTGAGTGCGGTGCATCACTATCTGATTTCGGTGGGCAAGCGCGTACAGACGGCGCTGATCGTGGAGAGCGGAGAGATTCGTGAGACGATGCACGCGGCGCTGTTGCTGGGCTATGGGGCGAGCGCGCTGTGTCCGTATATGACGTTCGCCATCCTCGACGACCTCGTGAAGCGGCATAAGATTCAGGAGGACTACGCGACGGCGGAGGCTAACTATATCAAGGCCGTGAAGAAGGGGCTCTTCAAGATCATGGCGAAGATGGGTATCTCGACCATCCGCTCGTATCGCGGGGCAAAGATATTCGAGAGCATCGGACTGAGCGAGAGCCTGCTGAAGACTTACTTCGGGACGGAGGTGAGCACGATAGGCGGCATCGGGCTGGAGAAGATTGCGGCTGATGCCATCGCCTTCCATCGGGCGGCGATGAGTTGCGAAAATATCGCAACCTACGGGACATTCCTGAAGAACCAGGGGCAGTTCCACTGGCGGAAGGACGGCATCAAGCATGCCTGGAACCCGGAGACGATAGCCACGCTGCAACTGGCGACGCGTACGGGGGACTATGAGAAGTTCAAGGCCTTCTCACGCCTGGTCGACAAGAAGGAGAGCCCGATATTCATCCGCGACTTTCTGGGCTTCAAGCAGAACCCCATCAGCATCGACGAGGTGGAGCCGGTCTCGGAAATCGTGAAGCACTTCGTGGCGGGGGCCATGTCGTTCGGCGCATTGAGCAAGGAGGCGCACGAGGCGATTTGTCTCGCGATGAACAAACTCGGCGCAAGAAGCAATACGGGCGAGGGCGGCGAGGACTCGGAGCGGTTCCACTCCACGCAGGACGGCATCTCGCTGTCGAGCAAGACGAAGCAGGTGGCATCAGGACGCTTCGGCGTGACGACGGAGTATCTGGTGAACGCCGAAGAGATACAGATCAAGGTGGCGCAGGGTGCGAAGCCCGGCGAGGGCGGACAGTTGCCCGGCTTCAAGGTGAACGAGGTGATTGCGAAGACGCGCCACTCGATTCCCGGCATCAGCCTCATCTCGCCGCCACCTCATCACGACATCTACTCGATCGAGGACTTGGCGCAACTGATTTTCGACCTGAAGAACGTGAACCCGACGGCGGCTATCTCGGTGAAACTCGTGGCCGAGAGCGGCGTGGGAACGATTGCTGCGGGTGTGGCGAAGGCGAAGGCTGACCTGATTATCATAAGCGGTGCTGAGGGCGGAACGGGCGCGAGCCCTGCCAGTAGTATGCGCTTCGCGGGCATCTCGCCGGAGATTGGTCTGAGCGAGACGCAGCAGACGCTCGTCCGCAACGGACTGCGCTCGCAGGTACGGCTGCAGGTGGACGGACAGATCAAGACGGGTCGCGACATCGTGCTGATGGCCCTGCTGGGCGCCGAGGAATTCGGCTTCGGTACGGCGGCGCTGATTGTGCTGGGCTGCGTGATGATGCGGAAGTGCAATCTGAACACCTGCCCGATGGGCGTGGCGACGCAGAACCCGGCGTTGAGGAAGCACTTCATGGGGAGGTATGAGTATCTGGTGAATTACTTCACGTTCCTGGCGCAGGAGGTGAGGGAGTATCTGGCTGCGATGGGGGCCAGGAGCCTGAATGATATCGTCGGGCATACGGAACTGATAGAGACGAAGGGCTGCTGTGGCACAGCAGCATACACAACGGGCGGCGCGGGAATGAACGGCGCTGCAGCAGCATACACAACGGGCGGCGAGGGGCTGGACTTCTCGCGGCTGCTGAACAGGGAGGACGGGACGCTCCACTTCACGGGCGACCCGCGCAAGCCCAGCGTGCCGCTCGGGATGCAGGGCACGGTGCTCGACCAGCAGATGATAGCCGCAGCCGGAAAGGCGATTGAGCGTGGCGAAGAGGTCACACTCGACTACGCCATCAAGAATACCGACCGCGCTGTGGGAGCCATGCTCTCGGGCGTGATTGCGAAGAAATACGGACTGGCAGGCCTGACGGACGACACCATCAACGTGAAGTTCAAGGGCTCGGCGGGCCAGTCGTTCGGGGCGTTCCTCGAGCACGGCATCAGTTTCAAGCTGGAGGGCGAGACCAACGACTACTTCGCCAAGGGCCTCTCGGGCGGACGCATCGCCATCCTGCCGCCGACGCGCTCGAACTTCGCCGCCGAGGACAACATCATCGCCGGCAACACGGGCCTCTACGGCGCGACCTCGGGCGAACTCTACATCAACGGCAAGGTGGGCGAGCGCTTCGGCGTCCGTAACTCCGGGGCTATCGCCGTCATCGAGGGCGCGGGCGACCACTGCTGCGAGTACATGACGGGAGGCCGCGTGGTCGTGCTCGGCGAGACGGGGCGCAACTTCGCCGCCGGTATGTCGGGCGGCGTGGCGTACGTCTGGGACAAGCGCCATACGTTCGACTACTTCTGCAACATGGACATGGTGGAGATCAACCTCGTGGAGGACTCGGTATCGCGCAAGGAACTGCACGAACTCATCCGCCAGCACTACCTCTACACCGGCTCGAAACTGGCCCGCACGATGCTCGACGACTGGCCGCGCTACGTGGAGGACTTCATCCAGGTGGTGCCCATCGAGTACAAACGGGTGCTGCAGGAGGAGCAGATGGCGCGGCTGCGCGAGAAAATCGCCGACATGCAGCGGGAGTACTGACCCCGATACTCGACTCCGGGAGCCCCGGCGG